>NZ_JBHKFI010000023.1:0-75261 GCF_042263505.1 Cytobacillus sp. Hz8
GACGGCCTGTCGCGACGCTATACTAGCGCGTCTTGTGCTTTGGAGGATTAGCTCAGCTGGGAGAGCATCTGCCTTACAAGCAGAGGGTCGGCGGTTCGAGCCCGTCATCCTCCACCATTTATCTAATCAGACAAGCAAGCCGGCCTAGCACAATTGGTAGAGCACGACCGAAAAGCTTCTTTGAGGAACATCAGCATACTGATCGAGCTGCTACTTGAATAGGCTTACTGAGATCAGGATGACGATAACAAATTGCGTTGCTGAAAATAATTATTTTTACGAAAATATATGCCGGCCTAGCTCAATTGGTAGAGCAACTGACTTGTAATCAGTAGGTTGGGGGTTCAAGTCCTCTGGCCGGCACCACTAAAATAGAGAGCCATTAGCTCAGTCGGTAGAGCACGACCGAATAAGCTTCTTGTATAGGCCTCAGAGTACGCAATGAACTGCTTCATGAATAAGCTATCTGAAATGCGGACGTCGTAGATGCCATAGATTAAGAATAGAACTAAATTAATAAGCAAAATAAAATTGAGAGCCATTAGCTCAGTAGGTAGAGCATCTGACTTTTAATCAGAGGGTCGAAGGTTCGAGTCCTTCATGGCTCACCATATTTGCGGAAGTAGTTCAGTGGTAGAACATCACCTTGCCAAGGTGAGGGTCGCGGGTTCGAACCCCGTCTTCCGCTCCAAGTAATGCCGGGGTGGCGGAACTGGCAGACGCACAGGACTTAAAATCCTGCGGTAGGTGACTACCGTACCGGTTCGATTCCGGTCCTCGGCACCACTTTTAAATTAATAATGCGCCCATAGCTCAATTGGATAGAGCGTCTGACTACGGATCAGAAGGTTGCGGGTTCGACTCCTACTGGGCGCGTTTATTTCGGGAAGTAGCTCAGCTTGGTAGAGCACTTGGTTTGGGACCAAGGGGTCGCAGGTTCGAATCCTGTCTTCCCGATTTGTAGAGACATACTATAAGTTTTGGCGGCGTAGCTCAGCTGGCTAGAGCGTACGGTTCATACCCGTGAGGTCGGGGGTTCGATCCCCTCTGCCGCTACCATTTTTCATATGTTTTTTGGAGGAATACCCAAGTCTGGCTGAAGGGATCGGTCTTGAAAACCGACAGGCGGGTTAAACCGCGCGGGGGTTCGAATCCCTCTTCCTCCTCCATTTTATATGTCATCGCGGATGGAGCAACGAGCGTTACTCCAATGAACAATCTGCGAGTTGTACCGATTGATCCACAACTTGAGTAAGCTTTCTGAGATTGGGACAGTCATGCACAAACAAAATGCATTAACTAAACTTTATATATTATTATTATTATTATTATTATTATTATTATTATCGCGGGGTGGAGCAGTCTGGTAGCTCGTCGGGCTCATAACCCGAAGGTCGCAGGTTCAAATCCTGCCTCCGCAATCGCAATGGTCCGGTAGTTCAGTTGGTTAGAATGCCTGCCTGTCACGCAGGAGGTCGCGGGTTCGAGTCCCGTCCGGACCGCCATTTTTATCTTCTATAGGTAAGAATATGGCTTAGTAGCTCAGTCGGTAGAGCACGATCGAATAAGCTACGAAGCAAAAACAACAGCGCACAAAACGAAAGACATCTTGAATAGGCTTTCTGAGTTTTGGGCGAAGGACGAAGAAGAATTCTCTGTAGGTGAATATATATATGGCTCAGTAGCTCAGTCGGTAGAGCACGACCGAATAAGCTGCGAAGCAAAAGCTTCAGCGCACAAAACGAACGGCTACTTGAATTGACTTCCTGAGTTTTGTGTGAAGGACGAAGTGAGATTCTCTGTAGGTGAATATATTTATATGGCTCAGTAGCTCAGTCGGTAGAGCAAAGGACTGAAAATCCTTGTGTCGGCGGTTCGATTCCGTCCTGAGCCATCTTTTTTCATTTGGAGGGGTAGCGAAGTGGCTAAACGCGGCGGACTGTAAATCCGCTCCCATGGGTTCGGCGGTTCGAATCCGTCCCCCTCCACCATTAATGTCCATATAGGGGCATAGTTTAACGGTAGAACAGAGGTCTCCAAAACCTCCAGTGTGGGTTCGATTCCTACTGCCCCTGCCAATTAAATAATGATGGCGGTTGTGGCGAAGTGGTTAACGCATCGGATTGTGGTTCCGACACTCGTGGGTTCGATTCCCATCAATCGCCCCATTTTTAGAAATTACGACATTGGGTTGTTTATGATTGTGTTTTTGTGATAGAATGTGGAATGTTGAGGAATTTTCTGTAGAAGTTGTTTTGTCCCTCTGGTTTATTTATGCAGTTTAGGGGAATGTCGAAACATTAATTACAGAAGTAATTCAAAGAAACTTTTTCATTTGCAATGATTCTTTACGCAGGTAGTTTTGTTTTTAAGAAATACTCTTGAATGTTTTTTGTGGTTTAAATAAGGGTGTGTCGACATATTTAACTACAGGAGTAGTTCAAGGTAGTATATTCAGTTGCAAGTATTGTTTACGCATATGATTTTGTTTAAGAAATATTCTTGAATGGATTTTGTGGTTGTATTAAGGGAATGTCGAAACATTTAACTACAGAAGTAATTCGATGCAGCATATTCATTTGCAATTAAATGTTTCTGCGGTGCATATTCATGATGCTTACTCGAGGGAGTAATTTCATGGAGATTCTTCAGTGGGCTATAGCCAAGCGGTAAGGCAACGGACTTTGACTCCGTCATGCGTAGGTTCGAATCCTGCTAGCCCAGCCAATTTTATAATAAGGCAGCATAGCCAAGTGGTAAGGCAGAGGTCTGCAAAACCTTCACCACCGGTTCAAATCCGGTTGCTGCCTCCATTTTTATCATAATGCGGGTGTAGTTTAGTGGTAAAACTACAGCCTTCCAAGCTGTTGTCGTGAGTTCGATTCTCATCACCCGCTCCATTTAGGGGCCTATAGCTCAGCTGGTTAGAGCGCACGCCTGATAAGCGTGAGGTCGATGGTTCGAGTCCATTTAGGCCCACCATATTATTTTATTTCGCAGTAGCTCAGTGGTAGAGCAACGAGCATCTCTCCGATGAATATGCTTCGAGTTGTACTCATCGAGCCACTACTTGGATAAGCTTTCTGAGATGAGGACATTCGGCAAAGCTTTCTGAGATTTAGGAATGAAAACTTATTATTCCGCAGTAGCTCAGTGGTAGAGCATTCGGCTGTTAACCGAACGGTCGTAGGTTCGAATCCTACCTGCGGAGCCATTTATATATTAGGGTAATGGTTTTGGAAAAATTCCGTTATTCTCCATACATATCTAATGCGCCTTTAGCTCAGCTGGATAGAGCATACGCCTTCTAAGCGTACGGTCAGAGGTTCGAATCCTCTAAGGCGCGTAACAAGAGGGTACCCAAGGCAAAAAGCTTTTTGGTATTCTCTTTTTATTTGGATGATCCGATTTTAAATTATACAACTAAAGTGTGATACTAAAAGGAGAAGTGGAATGGCCTAAACTGGCTGTCCAACTTCTCTTTTTTTATTTGGTCGGGAGATCTTTAAAAAGAATAAACAAGTAAACTTTATGATTTAGAAAATATAAAGTTAGGTTTGGTACTCCGTTTATTCGCGGTCATCTTTTTATATGAGATTTTGAAAAAAGTACCCTCGTTTTCTATAAAATGCTCGCGAAACTACTAAAATATGCACAAAAAATTAGAAATGCCCGCGGAAAAGTGGCATTATTATCATTCAAAAGGAGGCGTGATCTTGATTATTCGCGACTTCCCAAATTTATTCGCGAAAATCCAAGGTTTATTCGCGACTTTTTAAATTTATTCGCGAAAATGACCAATTTATTCGCGACTGTCTTTTATATTCGCGATTTTGAAAAAATATTCGTGAGCACCCTCCACTATTCTCAAAAATCGATCTCCTCTACATTCAACACTCGCCGCAAAAATCAGTTAACTCAATAAATCACCGTTACATTTTGATCATGTAAATACTTAATCCACTCATCAGTAGGTTTTTGATCCGTGACGAGGTAATCGATTTCCTTAAATGACATAAAGCTGACAAAGGCGATGTTGTCAAATTTGGTGTGGTCTAATAGCAGCATGGTTTTTCCGGCTTGATAGATCATGGCTTTTTTTAGCTCTGAGTCAGGTTCGTTTGAGTCAGTTATGTCTTTTTCTTTATCAATACCTTTGCAGCTGATGATAGCTAAGTCGGTATTGTATTTATGTACGGTTTCTTGGGGAATGGAGCCGACAAGGGAAAAGGAATGTGGCCGCAGTATTCCACCAGTTGAAATGATGCGCAGCTTATCGCTGTTTATTTCATTTAATATCTTGACTGAATTCGTTATGATTGTGATGTTTTGTTTTTCGGTTAGCAATTTGACTAATTCGTAGCAAGTGGAACTCGAATCAACAAATAGGGAGTCATGATCGCTAATATAATTGAGTGCTTTTTGGGCAATTTCCTGCTTTGTTTGTAAATTTTGGTCACTTCTTGCAACAAAGGGAAGGTCCTCATTGGTGTGTTGATTAATGATCGCTCCTCCATAAGTTCGAGTAACGAGTCCTTCTTTTTCAAGTTTTTCTAAATCTCTTCTAATGGTTTCCTCTGTTACATTAAAGCGCTTGCTTAAATCGGAAACCAACACTCTTTTATCTATTTGAATAATCTCTATGACTCTTTGCCGTCTTTCAATAGGTAACACGGTAGAATTCCCCCTCAGATGAGTTGAGTACTATATCATTATTATAGCAAAAAATGTGGTTTTTGTACTAGTGTACTTGGAAAAACAAATAAAAACAACAAGAAAATGAGAAGATATGGTGAAAATACAACATGAACAAAGAAAATCATGTATGTTTTTGTTGACTTTCAAATAATCAAAATTTATTATTTAGTTAGGCAATAAAAAAGATGTTTTTTCCTTTTTTTTATCATTATTTGTGAATCATTGAGCAATAAATAATCAAAACAATATGATTTGGAGGCTGATCTTAATGAGTGGACATGTTCTATTTGTACCAAGCACAAACCTTATGGGAAGAGGATGTTTAGCTGAAGTTGGACCGTTTATCAAAGATATTGGCAAGAAAAAGGCATTAGTGGTAACAGATAAATTTTTGATGAAAAGTGGAATTGCGGATAGAGTTATTTCGGTTTTAAAGGAAGCCGAGATTGACTATGTGGTGTATGATGATGTGAAACCAAATCCATCAACAAGCACAGTCTATACTGGTGTTGATATCTATAAGGAAAATCAATGTGAATTATTAGTATCGATTGGTGGAGGCTCCCCACAGGACACAGCCAAAGCCATTGGTCTTTACATTACAAACGGTGGAGATATTCGAGATTATGAAGGGGTCAATAAAACCAAGAATAAATCTGTACCGATTGTAGCAATCAATACAACAGCAGGAACATCCAGCGAATTTACCATCAATTATGTTATTACGGATGAAGAGCGCAGTGTCAAAATGGTGATGGTTGATAAAAACAGCTTAGTAACAATTTCTGTAAATGATCCGGAATTAATGATAGGCAAACCAGCTGATTTAACAGCCGCAACAGGAATGGACGCGTTGACCCATGCAATTGAAGCGATTGTGACACCAGGTGCTTATACGGTTACAGACGCGATGGCGTTATCAGCGGTTGAAATCATTTTTAATTATCTTCCAAGAGCGGTGAAGGATGGGCATGATATTGAGGCTCGTGAACAAATGGCCTATGTGATGTTTCTAGGTGGAGTGGCGTTTAATAATGCTGGTTTAGGGTTTGTTCATGCGATGGCCCATCAATTAGGCGGAATGTACGACTTACCTCATGGGGTTTGCAACGCAATGCTTTTGCCAATTGTGGAACAGGAAAATGCGAAACGGAATCCCGTGAAATTTAGAGCGATTGCCAAAGCGATTGGAATAGAGGTTGCGGACAAGACCGATGAACAATGTGCGGATGCTGTTATTGAAGCGATCAAAGGACTGTCTAAAGAAGTAGGAATTCCATCTGTCCTTTCTGAATTAGGCGTAAACGAAGTGAATTTGGACAAGCTCGCTGAAAATGCATTGCTAGATGCCTGTGCACCGGGAAATCCATTCCAACCTACAAAAGAAGAAGTCATTGAAATGTTTAAAGAAATTATCTAAGAAAACAACTTGAATGTTGAACATTCTGCTCATCTGTTGTGATTTTCAACAGATGAGCTGTTTTTTGATAAAATTATCCGACTTTTGTGGAATTCATTCATTAGAAACAAAATGTTCAAAGAAAAAACAAAAAATAATGTTGTTTTATCTTTGTTTATGTTGTATTATGTTGTTGAAAACAAAGAAATGTTAGTTCTCAGAGGAAGTGGTGATCTAGTGACATATATTGCCGTCGATATTGGAGCATCCAGTGGACGCTTAGTTTTAGGGGAAATGAAGAATGCTCAATTAGAAATAAAAGAAATTCATCGATTTGCAAACGGTTTTATGGATATCAGTGGAACTTGTTACTGGGATATTGATCATTTACTGAATGAAATATTAAAAGGACTTGAAAAGGTGAAGTCCCTAGGAATTGAGACATGCACAGTTGGAATCGATACATGGGCAGTTGATTATGTTTTAGTTGGGCATGAAAGAAAGCGGTTACGTGAAGTCGTATCCTATCGTGATAGTCGAACAAAAGATACAATTGAAAAAATCATCAAACAGATGCCAAAAGAAAAAATATATCAAAAAACAGGAATCCAATTTCAGCCATTTAACACCCTTTATCAATTGTATGAAGAAGAGAAGGAAAAGCTGAAAGATGCGCAATATATCTTGATGGTGCCAGATTTCTTAGCCTTTTGTTTAACGGGCCGGCCTGTCGCGGAAAAAACAAATGCATCAACCACACAGCTGTTAAATCTAGAAACAAAATCATTTGATGAGGAGCTGCTCCAACTCCTTTCCGTCAAGAAAGAGCAGTTTCCAGAACTGACGGAGCCAGGAACAGAATTGGGAGAGGTAAGAAGAGAATGGTTTCCTACTTTTGATCTTCCAAAATGTACAGTCATTACGGTAGCGACTCATGATACCGCATCTGCTGTTATCGGAACTCCTGGTTTTGGAGACAATTGGGCTTACTTAAGCAGCGGAACATGGTCTTTGTTAGGAATAGAAAGCGAGGTTCCTGTTGTCAGCAATCTTGCTTTGAAAAACAATTACACCAACGAGTGGGGCGCTTTTCACACGATCCGCTTCCTTAAAAACATTATCGGAATGTGGATTATCCAAGAAGTAAGGCGCTTTTTAAAGAAAGATTATAATTTCGGTCAATTTGTGGAAGAGGCAAAAAAAGAAAATGGAGCTTTTCCTTACATTAATTTTAACGATAAGAGGTTTTTGAATCCAGCTAATATGATCGAAGAAATTCAAAGCTATTGTTGCGAAACAAATCAACAGGTGCCTGAAACAGCCGGCGAATTGGCTTACTGCATTTATAATAATCTAGCAATTATTTATGCGATTGCGATGGAGGAATTACAGCAGATTACAGGCAAAAGAATCGATCAGCTTCATATCGTTGGCGGAGGTGCCTACAATGAATACCTTAATCAGCTGACGGCAGATTTCAGCGGTAAAACCGTTTATGCCGGACCAACAGAGGCAACTGCGATTGGAAATCTTGTTATGCAGATGATCGCAATGAAAGAAATAGAAGATTTGCAGGCCGCCCGCCAGCTTATAAGAGATTCATTTGAAATAAAAAAATACACACCAAACCATCTTCATCAACAAACCATCATGGAACAATTCAAGGAGGTAACGACGAAATGATGACACCTGAAATTCAAGAGGCTTATGAAGCAGCAAAAAAACTATATGCCAAGCATGGAATTAATACGGATGATGTGATCAATCAATTAAAGGATATTAAGATTTCCATGCATTGCTGGCAAGGGGATGATGTTCGAGGTTTTATTAATAAGGATCAAGAACTGACTGGCGGGATTTCTGTAACAGGAAATTATCCAGGAGTAGCAAGGACACCAGAGGAGCTTCGTCAGGATCTTGAAAAAGCTTACTCCCTTATACCAGGAAAACATAAGTTGAATTTACATGCAATCTATGTCGATACCGATGAAAAAATTGATTACAACGAAATTGAACCACGTCATTTCGAAAAATGGGTCACTTGGGCAAAAGAACAGGGACTTGGTCTTGACTTCAACCCCACTCTTTTCTCCCATCCAAAATCAGAAGACGGTTTTACCCTCAGTCATCCGAATAAGGAAATCCGGGATTTCTGGATTGAGCATTGCAAACGTTCACGCAAAATCGGCGAATACTTTGGAAGAGAAACTGGCCAAACCTGTGTGACAAATGTCTGGATTCCAGATGGCTACAAGGATAATCCCGTTGATCGACTTGCTCCTAGAAAGAGATTAGAAGAATCTTTAGATGAAATTTTTAAAGAGGAAATCGATTCGGAGTACAACCTTGATGCCATCGAAAGTAAGGTATTTGGCATTGGTTCTGAAGCTTATGTGGTTGGTTCTCATGAATTTTACATGGGATATGGGCTTACTCGAGATAAGCTCATCTGCTTAGATGCCGGGCACTTCCATCCAACCGAAGTGGTATCCAATAAATTATCTGCTATTTCCTTATTTAGTAAAGGTATGCTTCTACATGTCAGTCGCCCGGTTCGCTGGGATAGTGACCATGTCGTGATTCTAGATGATGAGCTTCAGGAAATTGCAAAAGAACTTGTTGTTAATAATCTTTTAGATAAAACTCATATTGGTCTTGATTTCTTCGACGCGAGCATCAATCGTGTCGCTGCATGGGTAATCGGGGCACGCAATATGATTAAAGCATTGCTCAAGGCATACTTGGAGCCAATTGAGCAGCTGAAGGAGATTGAATTAAAAGGGGATTTCACAACACGACTTGCCCTTAGAGAGGAATTCAAAAGCTATCCATTTGGAGCCATTTGGGATTACTACTGCGCTTCCCTCGGAGTTCCGGTTCGGGAAGATTGGTTAGCTCAGGTAAGAAAATATGAAGAAGAAGTTTTGCGAAACAGAAACTAAGGGGTAATGAAAATGAGCGAAAAACGAGATATTCTAACAGCGCCATTCATTCAAGAAATGGCTAAAACAACCGCAAATCTTTACCGCTTGGGCTGGGATGAGCGCAACGGAGGAAATATTAGCTATCTATTAAAAGAGGAAGAGGTAACACCTTATCTTGATATTCATGAAGTAAAAAGAACCTTGCCAACCAAATTTGATGGATCTGCATTAGCAGGAAAATACTTTATTGTCACCGGTTCCGGAAAGTATTTTAAAAATGTGATCGATGCGCCATCTATTAATCTAGGTTTAATTCGCGTAACAGATGATGGTCAGTCAGTTGATGTTTTGTGGGGCTTTGAAGATGGGGGCACGCCAACGAGCGAGCTACCTTCTCATTTGATGGGACATATTGAACGTTTAAAGGTGGATCCGAACCATCGAATCATTATCCATTGTCACGCTAGCAATATTATTGGCATGACCTATACACATTCATTAGATGAGCGTATCTTTTCCAAAACCCTATGGCAAATGTCAACAGAATGCATCGTCGTTTTCCCGGAAGGCGTTGGTGTGGTTCCTTGGATGGTGCCAGGCACTGATGCGATTGGAGAGATAACGGCGAAAAAAATGCGGGATGTTCGCCTAGTAATCTGGCCACATCACGGAATCTTCGGAGCGGGAACCAGCATGGATGAAACCTTTGGCTTAATTGAAACCGCAGAAAAAGCGGCCCAAATTTATACGATTGTCTGTGCTCAAGGAGAGGTGAAGCAAACGATTACCGATCAACAATTACAGGACTTGGCAGATGCATTTGGAGTCGTTCCAAGAGAAGGAATTCTCGCAATTAGCAAAGTAACAAACTAACATTCCT
Organism: Cytobacillus sp. Hz8; assembly: GCF_042263505.1. Taxonomy (NCBI): domain Bacteria; kingdom Bacillati; phylum Bacillota; class Bacilli; order Caryophanales; family Bacillaceae; genus Cytobacillus; species Cytobacillus sp. Hz8. The sequence goes on from NZ_JBHKFI010000023.1 coordinate 9,902, forward strand.
TGGGGGGAGCAAAAGTGATTCGAAAAGCGAGCATTATGTTTGTCTACAAAGATTGCTATGAGGAATACAAAAAGCGTCATAATGAAATTTGGCCGGAAATGGTCACAGAGTTAAAGACCCACGGCGCGCACAATTATTCCATTTTCCTTGATGAAGAAACAGGCCGCCTATTTGCCTACTTAGAGGTAGAAGATGAAGAAAAATACGCCCAAATGGCTGATACTGATATTTGCAAAAAGTGGTGGGCTTATATGGAGCCCATTATGGAAACCAACCCGGACAATAGCCCTGTTTCGATTGATTTAAAAGATGTGTTTTATCTAGCTTAATTTCCTATCTATCCGCCCTATATAGTAGGGCGGGCAGAAAAGGTTAAATACAACAGTTATTAGACAAAAGATTGAAACCGCTTTCTGATAGTTTTATTCAGGATCACCATTATCATTATTAGGAGGATAAGAAATGGCTAAGTTTGGAAGTAAAAAAACTACTGGGTGGAAAGCTACAATTTCTGTCGCGATGGCAAACTATATCGAAGCAGGGTCGATCATTGCAGCTGCAAGTAGCTTAACGCTTTGGCAAACCTATCTTCATTTAGATAGTACCGCTATTGGATTGTTAAGTGCTTTAAGTGCAAATGCCTTTGGAGCTGCGATTGGAGCTTTATTTGGTGGTCATTTGTGTGATAAATATGGGCGGAAATTTATTTATGCTTATGATTTGCTTGCCTATATGGCTGGTGTCCTTTTAATCGCCCTATCTGTCAATTTCCCGATGCTCTTAATCGGTACGATTATCACTGGAATTTCAGTAGGAGCAGGTGTACCGGCTTCATGGACCTATATAGCGGAAGAGGCTCCTTCAGATAAGCGGGCAGCCCACGTCGGCACCGCACAATTAGCTTGGTCCATTGGTCCAATGATTACATTTATTCTCGCTGTTTTATTAGCACCACTAGGTTTATTAGGAAGCCGAATTATTTTTCTTCATTTATTAGTAATTGCATTCATTACCTGGTATATTCGTCAAGGTTTATCAGAATCTGCTATTTGGAAAGAAGGAAAAGAAAAGGAAGAAAGAGCAAGAAAAGCAGGAAAAGCATCCCAAGGTACGATCAAACAATTATTCAGCCTCAAACCGAATCGTGAAGCACTTTTCCTTTTAATCGGAATCTATCTTTTCTGGAATTTAACAGCTGGAGCCATGGGATATTTTATGCCTTATATTTATGAAAATGTCGGTGGTTTAACGAATACACAAGCAAATCTCTTACAAGCATTTTTATGGGGCTTAACCGTTTTAACCACCTACGTAGTCTTTATGAAACTTGCAGACAAATATAGCCGTCGTTTCCTATTCGGATTAGGAGCGGTCATGGGTGTTGCCGCTTGGTTAATCTTAACCTTCGCCGGAATGAATTGGTTCTCCCTATTCGCATTCGTCATCCTTTGGGGAAGCGCAGCCGGCTTTGGCGCTCAAGCATTCTATGGGCTATGGGCAAGCGAATTGTTCCCAACCAGATATCGCGCAGGCGCACAAGGTCTTATGTACTTCTTAGTCCGTTTCGGTATCGCCATTTGGTCATTCCTATTACCAACAGTCATGGACTCACTAGGATTTAAAGTTGCTGGTATTGTGATGATCACCTTCCTTGTCATTCATAGTATCATCGGAATTCTCTTAGCGCCAAATACAAAAGGCAAGACATTAAAAGAAATTGAAGAAGAGCGCTTTGGATCAAATGGTGAGCCCGAGAAAATGGTAGCCGGGGAGTAAGGATATGTCCTTTGAAATAAGGATGGGAAAGTAAGGGAGATCGTGCCCTTGCTTTCTTTTTGATTGGTCGTTTTTACGAGTAAAAAGGGCGATTGTAAATAAATTGGCTGTTTTCGCGAACAAAATCCACGATAATCAGGTTCATTCCCTTTTTTGACCAAATTTCAAAACAATTAAGTCCAATTCAAAAGCCCTCCGTAAAAAATTAAAATGAATTCAGTTCGAAAAAACAACAAGCTTTGCTAAAACAGCGTTTCATAAAGAATTGCACATCAAAAGTTGCACACGCTATCGAATCCCCCAAAACAAAAAAAGACAAAGACCGAAGCCAATGTCCTTTTTCATGATGACATCACTTGCCCGCCATTTACATGCAGTGTTTGCCCGGTGACGAATCGGGAATCATCTGAGGCGAGGTAAACGAAAGTGGGGGCTATTTCAAATGGCTGGCCTTGGCGATCCATGGGATTTCCAGCAAGGGTGACTTGGTCTGGAGAAAAGCTTGATGGAATAAGCGGGGTCCAAAATCGTCCAGGGGCAATCGCATTGACACGAATTCCATCCTTTACAAGATTATTGGCGAGAGCTCGCGTGAAGCCAACAATGGCGGCTTTAGTTGCAGTGTAATCAATCAACTGATCATTTCCGTAGAACGCGACGACCGAGGCTGTATTAATAATTGAGCTGCCGGCTTTGAGATAAGGGAGTGCGGCACGTGTGGTGTAAAAATGAGAGTAGATATTCACCTTGAAGGTATCATCAAACTGCTCATCACTTATGTCAAGCAGGCTTAGCTGGTGGAACTGGATACCTACATGATTACAGAGAATCTCAAGATGACCAAAGGTTTGCCCGGTTTTTTCAACGATATGAATACATTGTTCTTTTTCCCGTAAGTCACCAGGCAATAATAAGCATCTTTGCCCGAACTCTTCAATCCGATTTTTCGTTCGGTTGGCGTCCTCATGTTCATCTAAATAGGCAATTGCGACATCAGCGCCCTCCTTGGCAAAAGCAATCGCAGCGGCTGCTCCCATGCCACTATCCCCACCAGTTATGAGTGCAACCTTTCCGCGAAGCTTCTCTGTTCCCTGATAATGAGGATTTTCTATAATTGGTCTTGGAACCATCACCCCTTCGACACCAGGCTGACGCAGCTGTCTCTGCTCAGGAACAGTGATGGCAACATCTTCATATATCGTAATTTTTCCGTAATTCGGATGCATCGGGTACTCTTGATAATCTCGATCCTGCTGATTATTTTCATTCACTTCGGACATACGATCATCCTCCTCGTAAATTTCCTCTTGGTTACAGTATGTGAATATTCGAATAGGGTGCCTGGCACCTTAAATACTAAGTATGAATAAAGTAAGGTGATAAGGAGGTAAGAAGAATGCAGAATTACGAATATTATAGCCCTGAAGTTCATGCATTATTAATGAATTACTCGAATGAAAAGGTGGCGGTTTTATACAACTCCAATCCTCAGCCGTTTTTGCTCCCCACGATTGGAAAAAGGCCGCCGTTTTATTGTCACCCGAAATATGAACAATATTATCCGGTTATTTAAGTATGGGGTCACCACTCGCTTGGGTGGTGTTTTTTTATGAAATTTAACTCAAAAAATAAAAAGGAAGACCTAGCATTTATAGAAATGTGCATTTCATGCGGAGAGGGTATGCTCGCAGGATCTAAGAGAAAAAAGCGACAAGCATCATCCATTCTATTGGATTCCGCTTGCCGCTTTTTTCTTATGAGTTCACTGCTTCAGTGGAATTATCTGTTCCATTATCGATTGACGTTCCATCATCCGGAGTGGTTATCCCCGTTTCAGGTGTGGTTGTCCCTGTTTCAGGAGTAGTTGTTCCAGATTCCGGAGTCGTAGTCCCTGTATCTGGTGTTGTTCCTGTCTCAGGAGTTGTTGTTTCCGGAGTAGAAGCTTGTTTTGCAAGAAGCTTCACTCTTTCGATTTCATCTGCCGCCAATGTTTGAAGCTCTTTTGATTTTGCTGCTAGGGCATCAAACTCTGCAGTAGAAGATTTATATTTTTTCTTATAGCTGGAAAGCTGTTTATCAATAGCTTTTAGCTTGTTGATTTCTGCTTTCAGCTTACCTTTGTAGCTATTGTATTTGGAATTAGCAAGTGATTTGGATAAATCCTTTTCAGCTGTTCCTTCATCGTTCACTTGAAAATAGGTATTGATTGATTTGGTAATTTTCTGAATACTTGTTTCAGAAGTAATTAATCGTTTTTCTACTGATTTACCAACCTTTGATTGAATCTTAACCTTTTTCTTTTCTACTTGCTTGCTGCTTGCTTCGTTCTTCTTTTGGTCACCCGTAGTTTTGTGAGATTGCGTTACTTTCACCGGCTGTTTGCCATGGTCAACCGATTTGGCACTTGCAATAGAGGTTGTCCCCAAGATTAAAGATAGGGCAAAAGCACTTGATAAAATTTTGTAACCTTTTGTCGATTTCATTACCTTTCCTCCTTTTTGGTAACGGCAGCTGGCTGGCATAGGAAGTTCCCTTAGCCCCATAGCTTTGTGACACCAGATTTCCCTGATTGTACCTTTTAGACACTCATCATACTCTATCTTTTTTGTCGAGAAAAGGGATAAAAGACCCATAAATTTTAAGGAAAAATGACTATTAACTCACTTTTTCTATTGCCTAAACCTACCATAAAAAAACTCCCCACGAGTATTCCCTTTTATGATAAAATTATCTAAATATAGTAACGATCTTATCGTCAGAATATTCAATATTTCGGATGTGGATTATATGAAAGGTAAGAAATTGAATCAAGTAATGATTACAAGCTTTAATCGTATTTTAACTGATATTGAAAGAGTGAACTTCTCTGCCAACCATCCTGAACTGATCCATTTGAAAGAGAAAACAGAAGCGGCAGGAATTGATGGCATACATGAGCTGGGAGAGCGTGTCGTTTCGATTAATCAGAAAATAGAATCTCTCAATTGGATGAATAATCACCTGCGAATTTTAGCAGACTTCGCTCAAGCCTGTGCAAAGACCTTAAATGAAGATGTTCTGCTAAGGAAGGCCTATGAGCTTGTATCGCTCGTTATGCCCACTGATGCTTTTTACTTCGCGCTATATAATGAACAAGAACAACTCATCCATATTCCTTTCTTAGTCGATGAAGGGACTGAATACAGACCGAACCCTTTACAAGTTGATAATAGCAACATGACCTCAAGAGTAATCAAAAGCAGAAAAACCCTTCATACAACAACTCAAAAAGATTTAGGTCCCGATTATGCAGTGGTAGGTCGAGATGTCAGTAATACCTGTATTTTTGTCCCATTAATTATTGATGACCAGGTAAAGGGAGTCATCTCTGCTCAATGTCATGAGGAGTTCGCCTATCGGAAAGAGCATGAAGAACTGCTTCTCATTATTGGCAATCAAGTCTTAAGCTCCATTGAAACGGCAAGATTATATAAAAAAATATATGAAATGTCGTTAATGGATGAAATGACGGGACTAGGAAATTTCCGTGCATTTCATAAAGATTTTTCCATGGCTTTGCAACAAGACACACCGCTTGCCTTAATCATGATCGATTCAGATAATTTAAAAGAGATCAATGATCATTTTGGGCATGAAGCAGGAGACAACTATTTAATCGAGTTAGCTCAAGGAATGAAAAGTTTATGTGATGAGGATATTAAAGGCTATCGTTATGCTGGAGATGAATTTATGCTAATCGTGGCCAATTCTTCTCTAGAAAAAATTAATCACCTTATTAAGCAATTGGAAGAATATTTATGCAATCATGGAGTTTCTGTTTCTGGAAAAGAGATTAAAGTATCCTTTAGCGCTGGGGCGTCAAATTATCCTAAGGACGGAAGAACCGAAGAAGTGTTGAAAAGAAAGGCAGATAAGGCTCTGTATAGATCAAAAAGCCTAGGAAGAAATGTTCAGCTAGTTCTTTATGCCGAAAATGAATAGACGGATTGGAAAAAGTGATATTTGTAGAAAAATAGAGAAACAATAGTATATAATGAGAAAAAACGTATATTTATAACATCAAAGATTATAGGAGAGAAAAGTACTATAATTGGAGGAGAAAAGATGAAAAAAGGGATCGTTCTATTATTTTCTTTCTTGTTTCTATTTGGCATTTCATCTCATGCCTTTGCAGCAGAAAACAAGGATACTGAACAAGCACTCAAATTAATAGAAAAAACAAACGCAAATATTGATAAGGAAATCGACAAAACCGTGGAAAAAGCAAACAAGCTACAAAACCTCTATTTCCATCAGATTTTATTAGTTAAAGGTTCTGATCAAATTTATTCATTGAGATTAGAACAAACGAAATTAGAAAATCAACTTTTAAACACAACAGATGAACAAAAAGCAGCTGAACTCAGAGCAAGCATAGAGTCCATCGATAAAAAAGTCGCAGAAGTGGAAAGCAAGCTAAGCGAACAATCATCCTACTTCGCCAAAGTAACAGCTCAATTCAATCAAGATCTAAACCAACTCATTGCGGACCTAGATGCAAAAACCAAACAAATGACAGCTGAAACCATCCAAAAAGCAGCTGAACTCGGAGTAACAGCCGCTTGCGATTGGAAGCTTGTGAAGATTGCGCATAAGTGGATTTGGATTGATCCGATCGCTATAGTCGGAAGTTAAATGCTAGCTGCTTTTGAGACAACATAAGGAGAATAAATCCGTGAGTGGGTTAAATTTATTCAAAAGAGGCACGAATATAGATATAGTACGTCAATTTTCCAACGAACTCAGTCTTCTTGGTCGGGAAAATGGTGTGGATATTATGTATCAAACTGTTTTTAAAGACAAAATGTTTTACGTATATCCTAGTGAGGATCCTGAAACATATGAGTTTGTTTATATTTTAAGCGGTGAAATTGAGTATGAAGGAAACGGGGAAAAGCAAATCCTTAAGGCTCACGATTATTTTACAGTAAAAGGTTTAAAAAGTCCTGAGTTTTTTAAAGCCAAAACAGATGTCACATATTTATGGATTATCACTGAACCGACCTTTCATCAACTAAGTGAAGATCACAGAAATTTAAATGATTTGATTAAAAAAGTAGAATCGAGGGATCGATATACTTTCAATCATAGTGAACGAGTGGCGGTATATTCCATGAAGGTGGCAAAAAAATTAAAATTGGATACGGCGACTGCTAATAAATTAAACAGGGCTGCTGAACTTCACGATATCGGAAAGATCAATGTACCTGTAGAAATTTTAAATAAACCAGGCAAGTTGACAAAAGACGAATTTGATTTAATCAAAAAACATCCTGGCGATGGAGCAGACATGGTGAGAAAGACAAGTTATAGCTATTTAGCAGAGATAATCGAGCAGCATCATGAACGAATCGATGGCTCAGGTTACCCATTTGGACTAAAAGGCAATGAGATTACTTTAGAAGCAAAGATTATTGCCGTCTGCGATACTTATGACGCTATGACTGATGATCGTGCCTATCGAAAAGCACTTTCCCCTCAATTCGCAATAGATGAACTTAATCGTCTGTCTGGAATTCAATATGAACCAAAAGTCGTCCAAACTTTTGAAGAAGTATTAAAAGAAGAAGGTATTATAAACTAGGATAGATGAGTGAATAATTCATATATTTTTTAAGCCTTGTAGAGTTGCTATTCTGCAGGGCTATTATTGTACCCAAAACTCTCTCGGCCTCAGGTCGTAGAAGGAATTCATTCTGAGGAACAATGATTTCTGTCTGTTTATTTATTACAATAGCATTATAAGGTAAGACAGAAATTTAAGAAGAAAGTGGGTCATTCCTTTGAAGAAGATATTAGTGATTTTTTTCATATTAATTGGCACATATATTGTGTTTCAATTTGTCAGTAATCACACCCTAAATCCCTTCTGGGGAGGAAAAGCCGAAGCGACAGTAAGCAACCACATTGATCTTATTGATGTGCAAGCATTCGGGGCGAAAACAAGCATTATTCCTGATAACCGAGACAGTGTGAAAGCCGATTTAGATGGAAAAGGGAAAGTGGTCGTGAAAAAAATGGGCGACAAAATCCAAGTAACTTACAAACGTCCATGGTTCCAATGGTTTTCCTTCTTTGGCAGCACGAAGTTAACGGTTTATATCCCTAAAGATTTCCAGAAAGATATGCATGTCCAATTAGGCTCCGGTCAATTGACATTCTCAGGTCAATCAAAGAATCATCCAATGACATTCGATGACTTTAAATTAGATATGGGTTCAGGTAGCGTCACCCTCAATAACCTAAATGTAGCTGAATTTTCACATAACGGTTCATCCGGTAGTCTTGTCGTGAACCATCTTGATTCTGAAAAAAGTGATATCGACGTGAGCTCAGGAAGCGTTCGCCTAAATCATTTCACAGGAGAATTAAAAGGCGATTTATCCTCTGGGCAAATGAATGTACAAATGGACAAATTAACTGATTCTGTTAATATTCATGCGAGCTCAGGCTCCATCAAACTAGATTTACCTGACAAAGCCGACTTTACCATCGACGGCAAAGCAAGCTCTGGCAATATCTCATGTGATTTTCCATTAAAGAATGAAAAAATCGAAAATCACCGCTTCCATGGAGAGTACGGATCTGGAAAGCATGCTGTTAACATCACCGTCTCAAGCGGAAACGTGAAAGTTTATTAATTTTCCTTATACCTAGTTCCCGATTTTACATGGGGGCTAGGTATTTTTGTGCATTTTCTCTCTTAATGATGGGTGCTTAGGTATCAGATGAGGGGCATGTGCCATGTTTTCTCGCGAAAAAAGAAATTTATTCGCGAAAATCCAAGGTTTATTCGCGATTTTCAAAATTTATTCGCGAAAATAGCCAATTTATTCGCGAACGCCTTTTTTATTCGCGACCTCGGAAAAATACTCGCGAAAAAGATGAAATACTCGCGAAAAATTCAGGTTGTTCGCGAAAAGAAGAATTTGCTCGCGAAAATATTAAAATATTTGCGAAAAGAAATCATCACGTTCCCTTCGATAAATGCTCAAACCCTGATATACGCAAAAAGCACAACACGGCCCCATTAAAATACTCGAGAAAAAACTTAATAAACCACCCAATTTATCCCACCAAGATGAAATCCCCGCCAATCTATACTATAATTAAAAGCATGCAAATGAGCTGTTTCAATCTAAGGAGGTGACGAAATGACAAGCACATCATGGAGCCTGTCACATACTGCAGCGTCTCATGCAAAGCCTAGTGTTGGGAAGGCGATACTTTGCATGGGGTGGACTTTGAGATAAATCGCCCAAGTAAGCTTTTCTGATACATTGGCTTTGCCCTTATTTTTTCAATCCAAAAAAGATAAGGAGCTGGCAAAGATGGCCTATGTGAAAGCGACCGCTATTTTACCTGAAAAGCTAATATCAGAAATTCAAAAATATGTTCAAGGAGAAATGATTTATATTCCGAAGCCGGAGCCTGCACGGAAAAAGTGGGGGACACGATCTGGTATAAGAAAGCAAATTGATGAGCGGAATTCGGTAATGAAGAGAGCCTTCAAGAACGGAAGGACAATTGACCAATTAGCTGAAGAATATTATCTCTCCGTTGAAACGATTAAAAAAATTGTATACTCAAAATAATATAAATGTATCATTAGGAAAAAGACCGACTCATTTTAGTCGGTCTTTTAGTACTTCTAGATATTGTTATGTCCAACCACCCTGCCACGTTAGCTGAAAAAGAAACTATCGGTTCTTTACACCATTTAAATCACCAGAATGGTCAATAATTTTTTTAAATTCAAAACTGGTGGGTAAATGATAGCAAAGTCAGTGGAAATTTAACATACGCTTATTGAGTCATTCCTAAATCAACATACCCGTAGCAAAAAAAGCGCTATTTGTCATTATCTAAATCCTTATCAAGAAATGAAGTTTTTTTCTCCTCAACTCCATATTTCTTTTCGATAAATTGACCGACTATAGACTTGTTAATTCCATCCTTAACTGCTGTTGAAATTACTAAATACAGTATAAATAGACCAATAATCCAAAGAATAATAGAAAAAACTAATGAACCGAAAACCATATTTAATCCCCCTAAACACTCTTCGCTAATAGGACCTACTAACCTATTCTTAATTTAAATGAGTTATTAACAATATTTTTAAATTCTATCATAAATTTACAATTGGGTCCTTGTATCTTTTTAGGAAAGGTAAAAATCAACCTTTACGATTAGTATCATCATATACAAAGAATGACAATATTGATTGTCACTCTGCTATTTGATATGTCATTTCCTTTGATAAATTACCCCTAATCTCAACAAAAACATTGTTTATATCAATGAAAAATAGCATACAAAAATAAAAAATATATGTTAATTAGCATGTCCTTTGAAAGTTTATCCAAGTAAACGGAACTACTTAGTCAGTGCTTTTTATATGGCAAAAATTTTTATAATCAAACTCAGCATTTCCCATTCTTCAAAACCCGTGTAAAATAAATAACAGCTTTCGGGATTCCCATGAATGGAGTGAAGAAAATGGAACCCTTTATCCGAAATGATCAATATAATTTTATCAAAAACCAAACACAAATTTTAATTAATGGATATACATCGGTGAATGATCAGGCTGTTTTAAGAGCTTTGAAATCTTTGGTACTTGAGAAGGTCATGAATTTGTTTGATGAACCAAGTGAGGAGCAAAATCAATTGCTCGCCCCGCTTGTGGATGTGAAAGATAAGGATTTGGCAGAGGCATTTTTAGCTGAACTCAAACCGTTTGTTATTCCCTTTGCCAAGGTGACTCAGCAAACAGTCAAAAAATTATTCCCGAAAGCGAAGAAGCTGAAAGCTCCGCTGTTGAATGACGAAGAATTAAAGGAAATTACGTATCTTGGCTGGGATGATAAAGGCTCGCAGAAAAAGTTTATTGTCGCACGGCTCAAGGATAAGATGGTCGGTTTGCAGGGAACCTTTAAACCGATTAATAAAAAAGGCATTTGTGCGTTATGCAATAAGTTCGAGGAAGTTGGCATGTTTCTATCTGAAACAAAAGGGGTCGCACAAGGAACCTACACCAAACGAGGCAACTATATCTGCCAAGACAGCCAAAAATGTAATCAAAATATATCCTCACTAGACAAGCTCACAGACTTTATTGATAGAGCAAAAGGCCGCGCCTAATCAAAAAAATTCGAAAGGAGCATGTCACTCGACGAATTTTACGACAAGTCTTGGGCAGTGCCTGTCGCTCATCGAAAATTGCCTCAACAAAACTCGGACAGTGCCTTGTCACTAGTCGAAAATTACCTCAACAAAACTCGGACGGGGCCTTCCACCAAAAAAAGGCCCGTCCCCCATTCTACCGAGTCCCTGGTGCTGGCTGATCGACGCCCTTCACCTTGTGTACATGTCCATCGTCAAACGAGGTTTCAAAGTCATAATAATGGACGTGCATCCCATTTCCCACTGGAATGGCGGGTCCTGAGTAAGCGCGGTAATGATGTGTGTGACCGTCCTCAAATAACACGTATCCTTCGGCATAGTGGATATGGTCGCCATCCTCGGTTGGAATTGGAGGAGAGGTTACGTCCAAGCATTGATGAACATGCCCGTCGGCAACGGAAGTGTAATCAACCGACCCGTGATTATGATGTGGTACAAAACCTGAAACAAAATCGTCCTTTCCCAGCCTTTTCCCCATTAACATTCCTCCTTGAACAGTATCCGTAATATATATGAGCGGAGGACTTGTTTTTTTCCATTGTTTCTATATTTCGCGTTACTCCTCATATAGGAATATACCCGCCAAAGATCGACATTTATCAGGCGGTGACACTTACACATCTTTACATAAAATTAACTAGTAATCTACAAATTAATATATTATGATAAGACCGTAGAAATATTATGGAAATATATCCATATTATCCTTGATACAATTGAATAATGTCTAGAAGGTTTGCACTTCTCATTTCTAGCATTCATCCATGTGCGTGATGAATTGTCACGTCTAAGTTTTCATTGCTTTTTCAAACCACTGTTCATCCCAGATTTACTATACATAATAGCAGCACTAAACAAGTTTTCTGATCAAAATTTGAAAGGGGCAAGTGGATTATATGAAGAAGAAGAAAATCTTTCAAGTGGTGGCGGCTTCGGCAATTGCAGCTTCATCCTTTGCGGCTGTTGCACCAAACAATGCAGATGCGGCATCAACAAACGTCAGCAAAACTGTTGACGCAGCTGTGAAGCAAATGCAAAAGGCTCAGGATACCTATTGGAAAACTGGAACTACGAAGAAAGTTGTGGCGACATCAACCGTCCAAAAGGAAATCGACAAAGCCAAGAAGGTCTACAGTGACGCGAAGAAACAGGTCACGAAGTCTGGCGGAAAAAACAAAGCAGCCTATCTGGCAAAACTCACAAAGGCTTATAAGTATGTGAAAAATGCAGAAGGCTACGTCAAGACCGTTAAATACGCACAGAGCCTCAACACACAAGCAAAATCCTTACAAAATCTCATCATACAAAACGATATCAAAACAGAAAAACTGAATCATCCTAAATTTGTTTCAGAACTGGCTAAATCTGATCAAAAAATCAAGGCCGGCATTTATGGTGCAACGGTCGAAAAAGTTGTGATCAATACATATACCAATCCTGCAAAAACAATTGAATTCGCCATAAAAGTTTATAACTACGCTTCCTACGCCCATTATTGGATTCAAAAAGGCGACTTAAAAACTGCCGCCAATCGTCTAAAGGTGGTGGATGCCCAGCTTCCAAAAGTCAGCCAAACATCCACTCTTGGTAAAATCGTCCATGCATATGTGGACAAGGTAAAAGCAGAATATCAATCCGCACAAAACTTTGATTTAACCATCATGCATACCAATGATACACACGCAAATCTAGATAATATTGCAAGACGCATTACTGCCATCAAACAAGTCCGCCAAGCAAGCGAAAATTCTCTTTTACTCGATGCAGGTGACGTCTTCAGCGGAACATTGTATTTCAATCAATTTCATGGTTTAGCAGATTTAGAGTTTATGGAACTCGCAGGCTATGATGCTATGACCTTCGGAAACCATGAATTTGATGAAACAACGTCCACTTTATCTAATTTTGTGAAGCAAAGTAAATTTCCGTTTGTCAGTGCCAATGTGGATTTTTCTAAAGATGCTAATCTAAAAGACTACTTCAACGATAATATCACTTCAAGTCCAAAGGGTGGAGAAATCTACAATGGCATTGTGAAAGAGATTGATGGCGAGAAGGTGGGGATTTTCGGCTTAACGACAGCAGAAACAGCTTCCATCTCAAGCCCTGGCAAGGATGTGACCTTCGAGGACTATATCGCTCAATCGAAAAAAATGGTTGAATCCTTTGAAAAGCAAGGGGTGAACAAAATCGTCGCCCTCACACATATCGGCTATGATGACGGCGGTGGCGATAACGATCTCACGCTCGCAAAAGAAGTCGAAGGGATTGACATCATCGTTGGCGGCCACTCTCATACGAAGCTTGATACTCCTGTGGTCGACAAAACGGGTGAAGAACCAACGGTCATCGTGTCAGCAAATGAATACAGCAAATATCTAGGAACTGTTGACGTCGAGTTTGATGCAAATGGAAAAATCATCTCCGATGCTGGAAAATTAATCGAAATCGATGCGAAGGACGCGGACGGCAATTATGTCCTCAAGGATGATCCGGAGGCAGCAGAAATTCTTAATACGAAATACAAACCAGCAGTAGATGAAATGAAGCAGCAGGTTGTCGCAAAAACAGACGTGGAATTACTCGGAGGCAACCCAGCAGCGCGGACAAACGAAACCAACCTAGGTGATTTGATTGCAGATGGTATGTTGGCTAAAGCGAAATCTATCAATCCAGAAACTGTGATGGCTGTCCAAAATGGAGGAGGTGTCCGCACAACCTTAAATCCAGGAAACATCACATTAGCGGATGTCTTTACGGTTCTTCCATTCGGAAACACACTGGGTATCATGAAAATTACGGGTGCTGAACTTAGAGAAGGGCTTGAACACAGTGTAGCAACCGCACCGGAGCCATTCGGAGGATTCCTACAAGTTTCTGGTATGAAATTCACCTATGACAGCAGCCTCCCAGCTGGTCAAAGAGTGAAATCCGTTGACGTAAAAGGCACAGATGGCAGCTATACTCCATTAAAAGATGATCAATCCTATTATGTCGCAACCAACATCTTCACCGCTAAAGGCGGCGATGGCTATGATATCTTTAACAAGGTATTCCAAGATGGTCGCTTATCTGAAGCAGGCTTCGTCGACTGGGAAGTATTTAAGGAGCAACTAGAATCCTTACCAAACAAAACCGTAACTCAACAAGTGGAAGGCCGAATCACTGACCTTGCTGCAAAATAAAATCCAACGCGCCAGGCTTTTTCTTCGGAAGGCCTGGCGCTTTTTTGCGTTTAGGCGCTTTCGACAAATTCAGACAAGTTTGGTATACTAATAAGCAACTAGAAAAATGGTTCCATATACCTGATTTTGAAAGAAATTTATTTTAGGAACACTGGGATTTTGGTGGAGAGTGTAAAAGAGCATGATTGTTGGATTGTTAATTATGATTATTGGCATTATTCCAATTTCCTTGGCATTTGGGGCAAGGAGAATATTTGAAAATTCTGAATTGTCTAAGCCAATCTTACTTCATATGACATTAACCAGCCTTTGGCAGGTAGATGTGGGCATTTTATATTTTAATGGAATTATCCCAGATGAATGGATCTTATTTCTCTACCGATTATTCAGACTGGCACCAACCTATATCATTACGGCGGTCATTTATGCAACCTATATCATCATCAATAAATACGCCATCAACTTTCAAAAAAATAGTTTTTTAGAAAAAATTTCAAAGCTATTTTCAAGAAAAATAATGATTGGCATTTATATCTGGATTACTTTTATCTATCTTATTAATTGGACATCCTTTGGGTCAAAAGGATTGATGGAAGTGCAAATTTTTAAAACCAATTTGCAATATTACTTTCCCGTCTATGGTCCATTAAACTGGTTATATGTCCTTCATATTTGTACTTATCTCTTTTTCACGCTTATCCTCTATATGATGGCGAGCAGGATTCAAAATCGCTACATGATGAAATTTATTAAGAGCTTTTCCCTTTATTCGCTCTTTCTTCTTCTATTTGGACTTTTAAATTTTATTCCGAGTTCCGGATCGATCGCCAGCAGTATAGGGGTTGTGTTTTTTTCCGTGCTGACGATGTTCTCCTTCTTAAAAATGAATGTCCAAATGACGCTTAAAGTCAATCAACTAACCGGTCGGCAGAAAAAGATGGATTATACAGGAAATTTAGCGGCAAGCCTTGTTCATGAGGTGCAAAATATTGGTCAGATCATCAAAGGCTTCAGTCAGCTTTTAGGAGAATCGCCTTCGCTTGGGATAAAAGAAAAAGGGATGCTCGAGGTAATCAAGAAAGCGACGGTCCAAATGGAGGATCTTTCCGAAAACTATAAAAAGTTTATCGAATCCTCGAAAATTGATTTTAAATTGGAGGATTTGAACGAAATTATCACAGAAACGATTGAATTCGCCCATGAGATGACCAAGGATGGAAATCTTACCATTGAGTTCAACCGAAAGTTTGACAGCCTGAAAGCCTATGTCAATAAACCGTATCTTCAACAGGTATTAATTAATTTAATTAAGAATAGCTCTGAAGCTTTTGCAGAAAAATGTCCTAATCGACTCATTCGGATTGAAACGGAAATCGTAAATGAGGTCATTCTGATTCATATTAAGGACACGGGCAAGGGGATTCCTGAGGCCCAATGGGAACAAGTCTTTGATCCTTTCCACTCATCGAAAAGCTCAGGTATGGGAATGGGACTCCCATTTGCGAAGAAAATCCTCCTTGAACATAGAGGGGACATCAACATTGTCAACAGCACCCCAAATGGGACACATTTTCAAATTGAGCTTCCGCGCTATGAGGCGAATGCGTAATCGACGGGCAAGTAGCGAAATAGAAAAGCCTCTACTATTATGGTAGAGGCTAAAAATGTTGGATTATATAGTTTGAAGTCTTTTGAGGAAAGGAAATTTATTTCCCCATTTTTAATTTGTAGATTTCGCGGGAGTGCTCCGATACCATTTGATCAAAATATGCAAGATCTTTTTTGGTAGCCATGTTTTCTTTTATTTCCTTGAAATCTTTCGCGAGCATCTCAAACTTGATGTCTAGTTTATCTAACTTATCGGTTAACTCACTTAATCGAATATTGGTTTCAGCTGTCATTTCAATGAGTTGCTGAAGCAGCTGATCATGACGCTCAAGTTTGGATTCTATTCGCTCCATCCGACTTACACTTTGCTCGAGCCCCTTGTCCATTTGCGCAAACCGCTTGGTGAATTTCTCCTCAAGGTTCTGGATCAACCCCGCAATAAGTTCCAAAGGGACCCCCATATTTTTTATCTCCCTTTTTACAAAATTATACAAGAATCGATTCGAAAAAAAACAAATGGTAATGGAAATAACCAATTATTTTCCATTAGAGTTCAAATAATAGGAATCGTGTGCTTAACATTGCTATAATATAATAAATCAAATAAAGTTGAGGGGATTGAATGGAAATAGAGAAAATAATGAAGAAATTAAGTGACCGCACTCCGAATTTATTGGGGAGTGATAGTTATTCAAGGTATGCGGTGCTTATACCACTCATCATGGAAGATGATCAGGTTAAAATCCTCTTTGAGGTTCGTTCCATGGATCTTCGAAGACAGCCGGGGGAAATTTGTTTTCCTGGGGGGAGAATCGATCCGACTGACAAGAATGAAAGGGAAACGGCAATAAGGGAAACAATCGAGGAACTGGGCAGTGAGGATTTAAATGTTACCAATGTAGTTCCGTTGGACTTTATGGTCAATGGCTTTCGCTCGATTATCTATCCTTTTGTCGGGACCATCACAAATCCAGAAAAAATAAACCCGAATCCCATGGAGGTAGGCGAGATTTTCACTGTGCCGCTTGCACTTTTAAAAGAAATGGAGCCATCTGTCCATCATGTGAATTTGAAAGTTGTTCCTGGAGAGGGGTTCCCATTTGATAAGATTCCAGGTGGCGTAAATTATAATTGGCAGGATCGTTCGATGGATGAGTATTTTTATTTTTACAAGGATAAAACGATTTGGGGATTAACGGCACGAATTCTGACTCACTTCCTTCAGTTAATCGAGTGATTGTTGTCGCGATATGAATCCTAAAAAGGACGGAGAAGAAATGAAGTTACACACAACGATGCCGCTTAAAAACGAAGAACAAATCATGGCCATTTTAAAAAAAATTGTCACAGAATCCTACGAGGAAATAAAGGATGAAGAGGTATTGCTCTGCATTGAATGCTGCGATGTCGACCTTGAAATCGCCACATCCAATGACTTCGAGTTTGAAGAGGCAATCAAGGAAAACTTCGAACTCGATCAATTCGGCGACATCATTGACATTGAAAACTATCGCCGACTTATGTACGAGCTAGACGCCGTCTTCATCGAATTGCACAAAACAAGCGGCTTCTTTGATGTCTTTCTAGAAGGCGAATACGAGGTTAACGGGGAACTCCGAGAGTCTGAATCCGACATCATCGCACCAAAGGGAAAATTTTATGCACCATTTGAGGATGCATTAAAGTAGGGGAAATCAATCTAACTATGGTTGGTTCCCTTTTTTGTTTGCGGGGAGAGGGAATTTAATTGGAGGTGGGACATTGAGGCGGAAAAGTGGCCCTATCCTTCATGGAATCCTCAACTCTACCTAAAACAAATGCAAAAATGCTATCTCAAAATTTGTATTTTTCACCATAAAAAAGGCTGCTCCCCATAATAAGAGCAACCGTCCAAACCATCTGCATCAAATTTCCAACTGCTTCTTCAAAATCCCCCGTACCCGCATTCGTTCCTTTTCCGGAACTAAAATATAATAAATTCCATCTATCATCGTCCCTTGACCACTTAAAGATATTTGGTCAATCTGATGACTGGCATCCTTATAATTTCGCTGAATATCCACCATTTCATTAAAGTTTAGGTTCGTCTTCACATTTTTCCCGAGAGCATTAAAGATATCGCCAAAATTCGTTAAGGTAGAAAGGCTTGCTCCCTCATGAATAATTGCTTCAATAATTTGACGCTGGCGGTGCTGGCGGCCGAAGTCCCCATTCGGATCCTCATAGCGCATTCGCGAAAAAGCCAGCGCCTTGTCTCCATTCAGGTTGATCGTTCCTTTCTTAAAATGAATCCCGTTCGAGGTGAAATCCAAGTCGTTATTCAAGGTGACCCCACCGACTGCATCCACTATATCCTTAAATCCTTCCATATTAATTTTCAAATAATAGTCGATTGGGATATCGAGAAAGTTTTCAACGGTCTCCATCGCCATTTTGACATCACCAAAGGCATAGGCGTGGTTGATTTTGTCGACAGTGTCATGGCCGACAATTTTCGTTCGCACATCACGGGGGATGCTCAGCATTTTGACGGATTGGTTGTTAGGATTGACGGCGAGCACGATGATCGTATCCGACCGGCCACGATCCCCAACACGCTCATCGACTCCAAGCATCAAAACGGTAAACGGATCCTTCTTTTCCAACGTGATTTTCTCGAGGCGCTTTTGCGAAATCTCCCGATCAATCGGCTGATGCATCGTCTCAACGGTATCCGTAAGAGATTTATAAATAGTAAATCCATAAACACCTATTCCTACAAGTACGATGAGAAAAAATAAACCCGCCACCTGAAGCGCGATCCGCTTCTTGTTTTTCTTTTTCCCGCCCACAACAGAACCCCTCTCTAATAATCTGAAAATTATGTATTAATTACAAATCATAGCAGAAATTCAAGATGATTAAAAGTATATACGTCTTGGATGATAAGAATATAATGAAAGTATTATTTCCATTTAGGAGAAGCGTAGAAATAGGATAATATTAATAATTCATTGAAGGTACAGTTCCTTTTGTGGTGTTCCTTTGTGCAATAATATTAGTGGGCTATTTTACAAGGTTTCAAATATTAATCAAAATTTTCATCTATATCTGTTGGAGGCACTTCTTATAGCTCTATCATTACGTCTCAAAACAATCTCATTATACATATATCTTCCACTCTCTCTCGCTACAAAATGGAAGATTATGATAAAATAGACTCACGCTCTAAAAATAATATACCAATGATATAGAAAACATGTAAATAAATAGAAAAGGTGATCTATCATTAAATCATTTAAGATAATTCTTTATCTAGTCGGGGCAATCCTAGTATCGCTCATTATATTTGACTTTTCCTCGCAAACGTATCATGAACAAACCTTGGTGCCAAGCCTTGAAAAGTGGATTCTAGGAGAACCGCTCAAGGGTCCATTAAGCCATATCTCCTTTTCATACGGAGGATCAGAAGTCAGCATTGCAGCAAAGGGTTATTATTACTTCATTGAATTTTTCATTCGGAAATTTGCCCATTTCTCTATTTATTTCATCTTAAGCTTCCTTGTTTTTTCAGCTTTGTCATATCTATTAAAAAAAAGAAGATCAGCGATTCTTTGGACGGCGTTTTTCATTGTTCTCTATGCCTCTAGCGATGAGATTCATCAAGCTTTCACTGGAGACCGAACTCCGATGGTGAGGGACGTTGTCATAGACTTCATTGGTGGGATGATGGCTATTGTTCTTACTCTGATATTTAAAAGAAAGAGGAAATAAAAAATGGAAGATTCAAATATTCGCTTTTGTTACTGATTGAGGGTTCCGATTAAAAGGAAGCAAGGGGACGGCTGAAACCGCTGAAAAAGTGCCTATTTTTGAATAAGAAATTTCCATTTTGAAGAATTCAATAGAATATGGAGAATTTTTTCTCGATTTTTTGAAACAAGTGGCAGTTATTTGTAGTCGAGAAGCCTTTTTGAGGATAGTATGCTTGCTATCCTCTTTAAATTTACGGCTAAGGCGGTTAATTTTGCTTGTATGGTCTTGCTTTTATGCCCCACTCTGGTGTCCTGATCTACAATAGAACGAACTCCTTTTTGTTCGATAAACTTTGGGTCAAGAAGAATTTCCTTCGCATTTTCTATTTCTTCTTTTGTTTGAGGGCTAACTTCTAAATTAACGCTTTCTTCAACCTTTGTGATTGTTTCTTCCAGATAGGATTTCATCGTTGCTTTTGCTTCTTTATGATTTTCAATTTCTATGTAATCCGGAATTTCTTGATTGATACTGTCGGGCACATTCCTATGCTCTTTTTCTATCGTTTTAAAGATTTTTTTAGCCAGTCTCTTCATAACCTTCTCCGGAGTCGCCTTAAAGGTGTTGCCTCGGTGTGGGTTGTATCGATGCTGATTCCCTTGCCGTTTATAATTTCCTTATCTACGCATTGCTTTATGATTTCTTTAATCACTTCATCCAACGTTATTTCGTTCTCTTGTAGTTTATGTATCTAAATTTTGCAAGTAAACTGGGATGAGGCAAATCTTCGTCTGGATTAATATCTAGAAAATACATATAAGCAAGATTCAAAGAGGCATCTTCAATAACACGCTCATCAGATAAATTATATATATTGAATGGCAACAATTTCACCGTGAATTCGGGTTCTTTTGCAGGTCTCCTTCCTATAATACTTACAATAAGAATCCTCTAGAAGTTTATTAATAAAACTAAAATTAACAGCATCTTTAATAAGTATAATTATATGATTCTTGGGAATTTTATCGTATAATAATGAATAGATGCTTAACTGCATATTTTTATCTTTAAGCATAGAAAACCCTTACTTTGGTTTTAGTTTCTAGTCAATTCTATTATACCAAATAGTGAGGGTTTTCTTTTTATTTATTGAGTTAAATCTACTGTTTCCTAGATTTTAGGGTTTGTTTTTCAGTGATTTCGAACCGTCCCCATGCTTTCCTAAATAATGTAAAATATGGTATAAAAAATTTAGGAGGGGTATTATGAATACATTTATATATTTGGTGAGACATGGTGATTCACCGAAAATAGGTGATGAAAGAACAAGGGGATTAACTAATAAAGGTGAATTAGGATCACACCGAGTAACAAACCTATTAAAAAATGAGTCAATTAATGCTGTTCTATCTAGTCCGTATACTCGTTCCATTTTAACGGTAGAGAAGTTAGCAAAAGAAATTGGACAAGAAGTCGTGGTGTACGAGGATTTGAAAGAGAGAATCTTTTCTGCTGAAAATAATAGAATATCTGATAAAGAATTAATTCCGTTGTTAGAACAGTCCTTTTTTGACGTTGAATATGCGTTACAAGGTGGAGAGTCTAATGCCGATTGTCAGAAACGTGCTATTAAACTCTTAAAGGAATTGCTAACTCTCTACCAAGGCTGCAAAGTAGTTATAGGCACTCATGGATTAGTAATGACATTGATGTTGAAGTATTATGACGATAAATACAATTTGAATTTTTTACTACACACATTAAAGCCTGACATATACAGAATGGAATTCAATGGACAAGAATTAGTAGAGGTTACTAGATTGTTGGAAAGGGACGATTCTCTGCTTCCATAAATCTAAAAAGAAGCAAGGAACCTTCCCTTGTTTCTTCCTTGCTTCTTGTGTTGAAGTATCTTATTGAGGAAGGTTTATATTTAAGTAAAGGGTGCTTTTACGAAGGTAAATAAAGCCTAATTTCTATATAGTTTAAATCCGTAGTTTCCTTATTCTACACCTGCCATAAAAAGTTTTTAGTCTTTTGACAATAGCGAAATTAATCTTTTATAAAATTGGTGATATTAGGGGGGGCCTCGATAGTAGAAATCAAAAAGGTGGATGTTGAATTTATTCTTATTTAGAAACAAGGAATTATATAAAGTCACTCAAAATTTAGAAAAAGAAAAAATAGACTATGTGATTTCAAGTCCATATAAAAGGGCAGTGCAAACAGTAGAAGGAATAGCGGTCTATTTTGGAAAAGAACTTATAATTGAGAATGACTTTAAGGAACGTATATTGTCAGAAGATCCTGTTGAAAATTTCGATTTAGCAGTCACTAAGGTTTGGAATGAGCTTTCTTTTTCTTGGAAAGGTGGAGAATCCAATATTATTGCGCAAAAACGGGGAGTTGAAGCAACTCTAAAAGTTTTAAAGAGGTATGAAGGTAAGAATATTGTTATAGGAACTCATGGTAATATAATGGTTCTAATAATGAATTATTTTGATAAAAGGTATGGTTTCGGATTTTGGAAAGAACTTGATATGCCTGATATCTATAAACTAACATTTGATGGAACGACGCTAAAAGAAGTAAATCGATTCTGGTGAAGCAGGGGGCAGTTCTCTGCTTCAAAAAAGAAGCAAAGAACTGTCCCTATGCTTCAAAGGAAGGACGTGCAAAATGATGGATTTCGAAAAGGTTATGCAGGAACTGGAATCGCTCGGTAAGGAACGGACGAAAAAGGCTTACCTAAGAAATGGAGCGCACGAGCCACTGTTTGGAGTGGCTACAGGCGCAATGAAGCCGCTCGCAAAGAAAATCAAGAAAAATCAGCCTCTGGCCGAGCAGCTTTACGCGACTGGAAACTACGATGCTATGTATTTTGCTGGTATTATTGCAGACCCCAAGATCATGACTGAAGAGGATTTTGAGCGCTGGATGGATGCGGCATATTTTTATATGCTATCTGATTTTGTGGTCGCAGTAACCTTGGCTGAAACCGATATTGCACAGGTTGTAGCCGATAAATGGATTGCAAGCGGTGAGGAGCTTAGAATGTCAGCAGGTTGGAGCTGTTACTGCTGGCTTTTGGGGAATCGTCCGGACGATGAATTTAACACCAACAAGATTGCCGGTATGCTTGAAGAAGTGAAAAATACGATTCATGATGCTCCCGATCGGGCAAAAGCCGCTATGAACAATTTTATTTATACAGTCGGAATTTCCTATGTACCGCTACATGATAAAGCAGTTGAAATCGCAAAGGCTGTAGGCCCGGTCGAAATCAAACGGGGCAAAAAGAGCAGCATTCTCCATGCTTCCGAAAACATACAAAAAGAAATAGATAGAGGGATGCTTGGTTTCAAACGGAAAAATGTAAGGTGTTGAAGCAAGTGGACGGTTCCAAGGCGCTGAAAAAGACAGGAATTTCTTTAGATGACGTACAAATCAAATTTTATAAAGATGCGGCGGAAGGTTTAGCTGCTTTTACAAAAGGGGAGTTTGATGTATATGGTACATGGGATCCGTATTTAGAGATTGTCGAAAATAAAGTGAAAACACGGACGATTATTAATGGAACCGATTTAACTGAGAACCGCACCTTTTATTTTGCAACAGAGAAGTTCATAAAGGAAAAACCAGAAGTTGTTACGACGATTTTAGGAGAACTGGAAAAGGCTGACCAATGGGCAAATGAAAACAAAAAGGAAGTCGCAAAAATATTATCAACTGAATTGGATCTAGAAGTAGCTCCTCTTCAAAAAGCAAATGACCGCCGTACCTTTGGCGTCAAAAAAATAGATAAAAAAATCATTTCAAGCCAACAGGAATTAGCGAATACTTACTATGAAGCGAAGCTGCTAGATTCTAAGATTAATATTAAAGAAGCTGTCAAAATCGACGATGCGATGATTCCAAGTAACATTCAATAATATTGGAGGGGATAACATGACAAAATCTGTTGAAAATGCATTTTTAAGTTATGGAAATGAAGAGGCTCCTGTAAAAGTAGAGGTATTCCTCAATCTAGCATGCCCATATTGCGCTAAGTTTTTTCAGGAGGCCGATGAAGCTTTAACTCCATATATTCAAAACGGAAGTGTGCAATACATTATTAAACATTATGACAAGCCACGCGAAATGCTTTTATATGGAACTTTGGTCAATCTATTCTTGGATTATGACCACCCAGAGCGCATTTATGAAATCATGAAAGATCTCTTTGCTAAACAAAATCAATGGAGTGAAGAGGACAGCCACTTCATCAAAAAGATGCTAACCGAACAATACGGCTTAAAAGAAGAACCCAATAATATAGATATTAGCCTTAAAATTACAGCTGAAGCCATCAAACGCCAAGTCAAAATGGTTCCAACCGTCTTCATCAACGAAAAAGAATTCCAATATCCAGTAGAAATTGATGCACAGCAGTTGATGGAAGAAATTGAGAGAAGCAAAGGGGACGGATCTCTACTTCCAAAAATTTAATGAAGCAAAGGGGACGAATCTCTGCTTCCCAAAAATCTAAAAGGAAGCAAAGAATCGTCCCTACGCTTTTGACAATACAACAGTAAACAGGCTGCCTTGGCCGGGCCTGCTTTGGACGCCGACGTTACCACCGCAAAGTTCGGCTATGCGTTTGACAAGTGGGAGACCGAGTCCGTATCCTTTTTGGGAGTGGGAGGTATCGCCTTGATAAAATTTGTCGAAAATATGGGCTTTAGTCTGGTCGTCCATGCCAGGGCCGTTATCCTGAATTGCAAATTGAATCTCGTTATTTATGTTTTTAAGGGTTATGTTTATGAAGCCGCTTTGATCAGAAAACTTAATGGCATTATCTAAAAGGTTCAGCCAAATCTGCTCTGTTAAGTCCTCGTTTCCGCAATAAACCACTTTGTCTAGTTCCACATTTACGTTTATCTCTTTAGAGGACCATTTGGGCTCCATCAAAACAATGACCTTTCTGATTTGTTCATCCAGCCTGAATGGCGCTTTATCCGGAATAATTTCAAGGTTTTCGTATTTTGATAAGATGAGCACATTGGTGGAAAGGGCAGCTAGACGCTCTGATTCGGTTATGATAATGTCCAGGTACTCCCGCCGTTCTCCCTCGGTAAGATGATTTTCCTTGAGAAGCTTAGCAAAGCCGCGAATCGATGAGATGGGCGTTTTAAATTCATGGGAAAAATTATTGACGAAATCATTTCTCAGCGTTTCAATGCTTGAAAGCTCTTGGGTCATTTTATTAAAGCTCTGTGACAGCTCCTCCAATTCCTCGATTCCTTTTAAATCCACCTTAACGCTAAAATCGCCTCCCGCTACTTTATGTGTAGCAGCAATGACCTTGCGGATCGGATTTAGCGTTTTTTTGCTAAGAAAGGCCGTAAGAGCTGTTCCAAGTAAAACGCAAAGTCCAAAAAGAATCAATAAGGAGTGCAAAGGATGCCGACCTTCGTCAGAGTTCAGTGAATGATCAGTAAGGGAAATAATGTCCCAATGCTGTAAAATGGCAATACTCCCTACAATGAGAAAAAATGTTGCTACCATTACACCGAATACAAACATGACCAATGTTATCGCAAGACTTAACCGCTTTTTAAAAAAATCTCTCATCCTTTTTTAACCGCCTTATAGCCGAGTCCCCGAACTGTCACAATTTCAAACTCCGTCCAATCGCGGAATCGATCGCGGAGGCGGTTTATGTGGACATTGAGTGTGTGATCATCCGTTTCTGTTTCCATTCCCCAAATTTCATCCATAAGTTGGAGACGGGTAAAAATCTTGTTTGGATAAGATAGCAGTTTAAATAATAGATAAAACTCTTTTTGCGGCAGGGTAATCACTTGATTGTCGCGGGATACAGTGAGAGCATTATAATCGAGTACCACTTTGCCAATGGTAAGCTTGTGGTCGTTGGCAATCTGAGCTCTGCGGAGAAGGGCCTTAATCCGAAGGACCATTTCCTGCTCATCTACAGGTTTTGTCATATAATCATCCGTACCGACAAGAAATCCCTGCCTTTTATCCTTTGGTTCTTGTTTAGCTGTCACCATTAAGATAGGGAGATTTTCCCACGAAAGCCGGAGCTGCTGTGTCAATTCATAGCCGTCCATATTTGGCATCATTAAATCAAGCACCACTAAATCAACGTGTTGCTCATCCATAAAATGAAGTGCTGCGATGCCGTCCTCGGCTCCGTATGTTTCAAAACCGTTCTGCTTTAATACGGCACATAGCAGCTTTCTCGTATTTGTATCATCTTCTACCACTAATATTTTAAGCATACATGGCACCTCCATGAATGATGTGATTGTAATAAAATTATACCTTTAAAAGGTAAACTGAAAATCAATTGTTTTTTCCTCCAGTTGATTTTCAGTTTACTTAACATTGTTACACTATGAGCGTACAAAAAAATGGAGGAATGTTTATGCTGAAGCTCAAACTGGACAATATTACAAAAACATATAAGAGCGGGGAAGTCGTGACCGCTTTAAAAGGGATATCCATTGGATTTCGTAAAAACGAGCTTGTTTCCATTCTTGGTCCGTCAGGCTGTGGGAAAACCACACTTCTAAATATTATTGGCGGTTTAGACCGTTATGATAGCGGCGATTTAATGATCAACGGACTATCTACAAAAGAATTCAAGAATAGTGATTGGGATGCTTATCGTAACCGCTCAATTGGGTTTGTTTTTCAAAGCTATAATCTAATTGGACATCAAACGGTCTTGCAAAATGTTGAAATCGCCATGACTTTATCCGGCGTTTCGAGTTCTGAAAGAAAACGCAGGGCAAAGCAGGCCTTAACAGAAGTCGGACTTGCGGATCAATTGAATAAGAAACCTAATCAATTATCCGGTGGTCAGATGCAGCGCGTTGCCATCGCAAGGGCGCTTGTAAACGACCCTGATATCATCTTAGCAGACGAACCGACTGGAGCGCTTGATAGTCATACGAGCATTCAAGTGATGGACATTTTAAAGGATGTATCCAAAACACGCCTTGTCATCATGGTTACCCATAATGGTGAACTGGCAGAGGAGTATTCCGATAGAATTATCCGGTTTTTAGATGGTGAGGTTCAGTCAGATAGAAATCCTGTTGTGGAAACTGAAACAGATGAAACATCGCAACCAGTAGCCGAAAAGCAGAAGTTCAAGAAAACCTCTATGTCCCTATTATCGGCGGCGTGGCTTTCTTTTAAAAATCTTCTGACCAAACGAGGTAGAACCATTATCACCGCATTTGCCGGAAGTATTGGGATTATCGGTGTAGCACTTGTATTAGCTCTTTCGAACGGGCTGTCAAACTATATGAATAATATGCAATCCGATGCACTCAGCAGCTTTCCGATTACGATCAGCACAGGTGAGCAAACCATCGATTTGTCCGAACACGGTCCTGAAAGAAATAAAGATTCAGGCTCCTATGCCGAATTTCCGAAAAAAGATATTATGTATTCGTATGACAGTGAGAAAAATAGGAAGAAGCATAGCAATATTGTTACGCAAGACTATCTTGATTATATCGGAAAACTTGAAACCAAATTACCTGATGCCGTTAATAATATTTCCTATACACATGGAGTCAATATCAATCTTTTGGCAAAGGGAAAGGATACCGCTGTAAAATTTGCAACGACTTCAGATCCAAGTGATATGCAGATGATGGGCGGCAATAATCCCTATTGGCAAGAGCTTCCTGAAAATAATGATTTTATTTTATCTCTATATGATTTAATAGGGAAAGGAAGCCGGATGCCTAAAAATAAGAATGAAGTGGTTTTAGTAGTTGATAAATATAATCGCTTGGATAAAGCGTTTTTTGAAAAACTAGGTATTACGGACAAAACTGAAAATTATCAGCTAACCGATTTTATTGGCAAAAGCATCTTAAAGGTGATTCCCAATAATGATTACTATATGAAAAATGGAGATTTATTCACTGCTGCTGCACCTACGGATTATGACAAGCTATATAACAGTAATGCAGGAACAAAACTCACGATTACCGGTATTCTTCGGATAAAAGAAGATGCTTCAAGCAGCTACTTGTCACCGGGGATTGCTTATACCCCCGCTTTGACTAAGGCCGTTGTGGAGGATGCGCAAAAGAGTAAAATTGCTGAGGCGCAAAAAGATTCGAATAAGGATGCTTTACTCGGAACTCCTTTAGACAAAAAGGCGAAGGAAGCTGCATTGATTATGCTTGGGGCAGATACGACTCCGACGGGAATCGATATTTATCCAAAGGATTATGAGAGCAAGGACAAGATAAAAGAGTATCTTGATCAATACAATGATGGGAAATCAGACAAAGATCAATTGGTTTACTCTGATATGGCAGAAACGATTTCCAACATTACAGGAACACTTCTTGATACCGTAACCTATGTGTTGACCGGCTTTGCGGGTATATCGCTCTTAGTTTCCACCATTATGATCGGTATCATCACGTATGTATCAGTCATTGAGCGGACGAAGGAAATCGGCATCCTTCGCAGTGTGGGTGCAAGGAAGAAAGACATTTCCAGGGTATTTAACGCAGAAACGCTCATTATCGGATTCACAGCAGGAATGCTCGGAGTAGGTCTCTCCTATCTACTAGAAATTCCGATTAACACCATTATTTCAAAATTAGTAGGCATATCTGGAATTGCCAATCTCAACCCGCTTCATGCCGCAGCGCTAGTTGCTGGAAGCATGCTCCTCACCCTAATTGCCGGCTTCATTCCATCCAGAATGGCAGCCAAAAAAGACCCAGTCATTGCCCTTCGGAGTGAATGAAGCAGGGGACGGTTCTCTGCTTCCTTTTAAAGGAAGCAAGGAACCGTCCCCTTGTTTTATGTTATGATAACTCTATTAAAATATGGAAATGGAGGAATAATTTTGTTTTATTTTTCAACTAAGAATGGACTAAGTAAGAGCATGATGTTTTTTGTATCGATCGTGATATTGATTTCGTGCTCCATGTTTAATGGGTTATCAAACAAGGCATATGCACAGACTTTATGGAGTAAACCAATTATTAAAACGGATGATCCGAGGATTAAGGTAACGGTGAGCCAGACCGGCTTAACGAAAGGCCCTATAACGATTAAGATTGATACAACCCGTTATAACAATGGCCACAACGTGTCGAATATTGATAATGAGTTGGTTTTTGGCTCTGTTTTCACTTATAAAGTGAAGGAAAATGGATTTTATTCTTTTCCAATTTCTGCGGAAACAAGTGATTATCTTCATCAAGCAGATTTTTGGTGTTCGGTGGAGGTTATGAATATTGATAATAGAGCTCCAGTTTTTATGCATCCGAAAACCAAGGTGGATAGTTTCAGTGGTTATATGTTCCTTTCGATTAATGCGAAGGACGATTTATCGATTCGCCGCATCAAGTTGCCGGACGGAACGTATTCCAATTATAAGATGGACTGGGGAACGGGTGAGCTGCTTGAAACGGTTCAGGTTAAGAAGAATGGGAAATATACCTTTGTTGCAGAAGATTTTGCGGGGAATAATAAATCTTATACCGTCACAGTCAAAAATTACAAGAAAACTCCGCTTTCTGTAAAGAAAGTGACTCATGAAAGTACATATATTACAGGGAAAACTCTTCCTTATGCTATCGTCACAGCAAATGTTGGTGACAGTCGACTAGGCTATTTCAAGGCAGACAAGAAAGGCAATTTTAAAATTAAATTGAAGACGAAGCGCAAAGCAGGGAGTTCGCTTAATGTAAATGCGCTAGATCGAAATTTGAAATATGTAGGGAATACAGTGAAGGTGCGGGTTAATTAAGGGACGGTTCTCTGCTTCATTTGAAAAAAGAAGCAGAGAACCGTCCCCATGCTTTCAGCTCAGATGCTCCTTTGTGGAAATATCCTTTACGATGTCCTCCAGGGTTGCGCTTTTCAAAACCTTCTCCATAGCAAGCTGGGCCGCTGAAAATAATGGTTCTATCGTATTCTGGATGTTCCTGCCTACAGGACATTCTGGGTTTGGATGGTCATGTACACTAAATAATTCTTTTTCCTGTACAACATCCACTGCCTTATAAACGTCAAACAGGGTAATTTCGGAAAAATTCTTTGCAAGTTTTGCTCCTGCAATACCTGGATGTACTTGTATTAAGCCAGCTTTTTTGAGCATACTCATAAGTTTTCTGATAACGGCTGGGTTTGTGTTGACACTTGAAGCTAAAAATTCAGAAGAGCTTATTCCATCTTTATTTAATTCAATTAGAGCTAATATGTGAATTCCGACAGCGAATCGGCTGCTGATGGACATGATCGTTATCACTCCTATAAAATATCTATTTTTTACGGTGTAATTAAATTGATTACAAGTTTATTATATCAAATAAAAAAATAAATGGCATTCTACTCGTTGACAATTTGATTACATGTAACTAAAATTAATACATGTAATCAGAATAGTTACAAGAAAATCAAACGGGAGGAATCGTAATGAAAATCTTGGTGACTGGAGCTACAGGAAAATTAGGTTCAAAGGTTGTAGAGGCGCTGCTGAAAACGATGCCAGCAAGTGAGCTGGCAGTGAGTGTACGTAATCCAGAGAAAGCTGAAGGGCTTCGTGCACGTGGAGTAGAAGTTCGACAAGGAGATTTTGATCACCCCGAAACATTAGATACTGCTTTTTCAGGAGTTGATCGTTTATTAATTATTTCTGCGGATGGCGAAAATGAAACAAGAATACATCAACATACAAATGCGGTCCAAGGAGCCGCGCGCGCAGGAGTAAAGTTTATTGCCTATACAAGTATCGCAAATGCAACACATAGCAAGAATTTAATGGCCCCACCTCATGTTGCGACAGAGGCAGCCATCATCAAGACGGGTATCCCGTATTCTTTCTTGCGTAATAATTGGTATTTGGAAAATGAAATAGGAAGCATTCAAGGTGCTATAGCGGGAGCACCATGGATAACTTCCGCGGGAACGGGTAAAGTAGGCTGGGCACTACAACAAGATTATGCAGATGCTGCAGCAGAGGTTCTTGTAGGAAAGGGACACGAAAATACCGTGTATGAACTTTCCGGTCCGCTTTTAACTCAAGAAGAATTAGTAACGGCTCTTGGGGAAGTATTAGAAAAAGAAATCCCTCTACAGCAAGTTAGTGATGAAAAATATGCAGAAATGATGAAAGGCTTAGGGTTACCTGATTTTGTAATTCCAATTGTTGTGGGAATTCAAGAAAGCATCCGAAACGGTTCACTAGAAGTCGAAAGTAATGATTTTGAAAAGGTTCTTGGTCGTCCTGTAACGCCAATCAAAGAAGCGCTACGCCAACTTATTTAAGCGAGTGGGGACGTTTCTCTGCTTCCTTTTCCATTGAAAAGAAGCAGAGAAACGTCCCTTGACATGAATGCATGCATTTTTTCATACAATATTTTGGAGGTGAAAAAATGGCGCGGGTAAGTTATCGAAATTCCGATATTGATTTAATGGCAAGGATGATGAGGGCAGAAGCTGAGGGTGAAGGAAGACAGGGAATGTTATATGTTGGAAATGTTATTGTGAATCGCCTGAAAGCAAATTGTGGAGATTTTAGAGGGTTGCGATCCATTCCGCAAGTCATTTATCAAGTACAAGGAGGAAATTATTCTTTTGAGGCCGTTCAAAAGGGGAATGTCTTTTATCAAAAAGCGAGAAATGTTGAAAAAAGATTAGCAAAACAGAATTTGGAATATTGGAGAGAGCACCCGGGGAAATATGCGCTTTGGTATTTTAACCCATATGCTCCATGCCCTCCAACCTGGTACGATCAACCTTTAACTGGTCAATTTAAAAATCATTGCTACTACGAACCAAAAGCTGGAACATGTGATAGTGTTTATTCTGGAAGTTAAAATGGTGGGGACGGTTCTCTGCTTTCTTTAAAGGAAGCAGAGAACCGTCCCCTATTATTTTCCTATTATTTTCTATGTAAGAACTTCTTACAAGAAGCAGGACGATATGGATGTTTGTTGTTAATATATCTTTAAAACCACAACAAACCACAATATAACACATAGACTCAACAAAATGATGTCAAGAATCATTACATAGAGGTGTTGTGAAAAACGTGAATTGGAGGAATGGTCATGGTCGTGGAGACAGGAATTAAGAAGGAAGCAATTATAGAGAAGTCCATTAATTGGTGGAATCCGGGGAAAACCTTGAAATGGAAAGAGGACGGCCTGGATTTGGTCATGGGGAAACGGGAAGGTTATTACTTTTATGATTTAGATGGAAAGCAATTAATGGATGTTCACTTAAATGGAGGAACTTATAATCTTGGACATCGTAATCCGGAGGTGATTGCAGCATTAATCGAGGGGTTGCAAACCTATGATATTGGAAATCATCATTTTCCATCCGTTACACGTGCGTTGCTAGCAGAAAAGCTTGCAGAAGTCACTCCTAGTAATCTTAAATATTCAATTTTCTCCAGTGGCGGGGGTGAGGCAATTGATGTGGCATTAAAATGCGCAAGATATGCCACGAAACGGAAGAAAATTATTTCCATTCAATTTGGCTACCATGGTCATACAGGTCTTGCTTTGGCACTAGGGAACGAACGCTATTCCCAACGCTTTTTGAGCGAAGGGGATCCAAAAGAATTTGTCCATGTTCCTTTTAATGATTTAGATGCGATGGAAGAGGAACTACGTCAAAATGATACAGCCTGTGTGATTGTCGAAACCATACCGGCAACCTATGGCTTCCCACTACCAAATGAAGGCTATTTGTCCTCAGTCAAAAAATTGTGTGAGCAATATGGAGCGCTTTATATTGCAGATGAGGTTCAGACCGGATTAATGCGGACCGGGAAAATGTGGGGCATTGAACATTTTGGTGTCAAACCGGATATTTTAGTCACATCGAAGGGCTTTAGTGGAGGCATTTATCCGATTGCCGCAACGATTGTCAGTGAGGAAGCGGGGCAATGGATGTTTGAGGATGGCTTTGCGCATATTTCAACCTTTGGAGGAGCGGAGTTAGGCTGTCTTGTCGCGATGAAGGTATTGGAAATCACCGAGCGGAAGGAAGTTCAAGAAAACGTCAATGCCATTGCCGGCTATCTTCGCGCCGGACTTGAGGCAATTAAAAGCCAATATCCCGATTTCTTTATCGATATTCGCCAATTAGGGGTCGTTATGGGTTTGGTATTTAACCATCCTGAAGGAGCCCGATATGTGACAAGCTCTTTATATGAAAATGGCGTTTGGGCCATTTATTCCATGTTGGATCCAAGAGTGCTGCAATTTAAACCAGGTCTTCTTTGTGATAAAGAATATTGTGATGAACTCCTTTCCAGAATAGAGGTGAGTATTAAGCAAGCCGCCGAAAAAGTGATGAAATAATTGGGGAAATACCATTTTTAAAGGGGAGAGGTATATGAGCGTTTTGAATAATGCTGATAGTTTTTGCTCTATCAAAATGTATGATGAAGTGGCGAAAATATCACTATCTTATTATCCGTGTTCTCCAGGCTCAAGCGTTTCCATGATCAATTATTCCGAAAATACGACCTATCGCATGGATGATCCGGAGAATCATGAATCTTATATATTACGTGTTAGTAGGCCCGGGTATCAAACGAAAAAAGCGCTGGAATCAGAGTTGAATTGGATGAAGGCGATTCAAGAAACCTCGGATGTAATTGTTCCATATCCCATCTATGGAAAAAATGGACAATATCTTCAGGAAGTGAAAATCAATCATAGCACCTATCATTGTGTGATGTTTAGCTTTCTAACTGGAGAAACGCCAGATGAACAGAATGAGGAGGAGATGATTCGTTATTTTGAACAATTAGGGGTAATTACTGCCAAGCTCCATCTGCATACGCAAGGATGGCAAGGAGGAGATGAATTCCATCGCCCTGTTTGGGATTTTGAAACGATGTTAGGAAAAAATCCAAAATGGGGAAGATGGCAGGATGGGTTGGGCATTACCCCCTATCATCTTCAACTATTTAGTAAGGTATCTAAAACCATTCTCAAGCGTTTAACACAATTCGGAAAATCTCCTAAGCGCTTCGGATTAATTCATGCCGATTTACGTCTAGCTAATGTTATTGTGGAAAAAGAAAAAATTAAAGTGATTGATTTTGATGATTGTGGGTATGGCTGGTATTTATATGACCTAGCAACGGCGCTTAACTTCATTGAAGAAAGGGAGATTGTCCCCGAATTAATTCTATCCTGGCTTGCTGGCTATAAAAAAATTCGTCCCCTTACACCAGAAGAGGAGACAGAAATTCCGACTTTTATTATGCTTCGCCGATTAATTTTGGTTGCCTGGGTGGGGAGTCATTCGGATAACGAAACGGCGCAGACGATGGGAAGTGATTTTACCTATAAAACCGTTTCACTTGCAGAAAAATATTTGCACCAATTTGGATAAGGTATCTGTTTGCTATTTTAAAAAATGTAAGGTGTTAATTCTGAATATTCAAATAACGGAGGCGGTAAGCGTGGCTATGCAAGATCACATAGTAATGGACAATTCAACTGACATTGCGAAGTATGGATATAAGCAAGAATTGGATCGGACGATGAATGTCTGGCAGTTAACGGCATTTGGACTTAATTATATGGTGCCGATTGCACCAGCGATTATTTTTGGGATTTTGCTGCAAATTTCGGGTGGAACCGTTGCTCTGCCTTACCTTTTAGCAGGAGTGGCCATGCTTCTTACGGCTTTTAGTTATTCGGTCATGGTTCGCAATTTTCCATTAGCAGGTTCTGTGTACAGTTACGTTGGCAGGGGCTGGAATCCTTATTTAGGATTTGTGGCCGGCTGGGTTCTCACCCTTGATTATATTTTAATTCCAACGGTAACAGCATCGAGTTCCGCCTATTTTGCCCAACAATATTTTCCAGATGTTCCGTATTGGATTTTGTTAGCTATCTTTTCAGTAGGGACTGGATTATTGAATCTATTTGGCGTGGAGCTAGTTTCCAAAATGGGGCTTTGGCTCCTAGTCTTAGGAGAATTTGTTGTTTGGGTGTCCATCTTGGTTTGGGGGAATGCGGTCTCCAAAGGGATGGGAACAGGAACTCTCCTTTCTACGCAGCCATTTCATTTTGATAGTATGTCTAGTCTTGCAGCTGCTACCTCATTAGCCATTTTTAGTTTGATGCGATTACCACATTAGCGGAGGAAACTAAAAGGCCAAAACGCGACATTCCAAAGGCAATCTTTTGGTGCGTTGGCATCGGCACGCTTACGATGTTTGTCTGTGGATATGTTGGAATGCTAGTCGTGCCAGATTGGAAAGACTATATTGGGAACGAGAATTGGATGAATACGGTTCTTTTTCAAGTTTCAAAAATGACAGGTGGCGAAGGCTTTGGAATTTTCTTCACGGCTGGATATTTAACGGAACTTGCTGTCTTTAATCTAGTGGCTACGGCTGCGGGTGCTAGATTGCTATATGGGATGGGTAGAGATAACCTTCTTCCAAAATCGATTTTTGCGAAAATTAATAAAAAATGGAAAACTCCCCATTGGAGCATTTTGATTATCGTGACGATCGAATTTATTTTAGGAATCAGTGCCAACATGACGACACTCTCAAATCTAGTAAACTATGGGGCACTTTTTGGATTTGCTGCTCTGAATTTATCTGTAATTTGGCTCTATTATGTGAAGAAAAAAGGAGAATCCTCTATTAAGCTCGGGAGTCAAGCGAATTGGTCTCCAAAGGGGGCTCAGCACATCAGATATTTTCTACTTCCTTTGTTAGCCTTCTTCGTCATTATTTATGTGTGGGTTAGCATGGATAAATTAGCACAAATCATTGGGACAGCCTGGCTTGTGTTAGGATTTTTATACTTGGTAATAAAAACGAGAGGATTTCGGAAATTGCCTCCACAATTGCATTTGTAATTGAATTTTTTCAAAGGATTATTTAAAAATAGAGGTGAAAAGAAGAATGTGGAATTCAATAATGGGAAAAACAGTCGTTGTTACCGGAGCCAGCAAAGGCATTGGCAAAGGAATTGCTCGAGTGTTTGCGAAGGCAGGAGCAAATGTCGCGGTTGTTTCGCGAAATTTTGAGGCATCAGAAAATACGGCTAAAGAATTACAGGGGGCTGGGGGCAGTGCCGAGGCTTTTGTTGGGGAGGTCACGAATCTAGAGTCCATGCAGGCAATGGCGAAGAGTGTGGTGGATACCTTTGGGGGAATTGATATTCTTTGTGCCAATGCTGGGATTTTTCCAAGCTCAACGATAGAATTAATGACAGCAGAGGATTGGGATCTTGTTATGAACACGAATGCAAAAGGGAGTTTGTTCTCCATCCAAGCCTGTTTGCCATATTTAAAGGAAGCTGAGTACGGAAGGATCATTCTCACCTCCTCGATTACTGGTCCTGTTACAGGCTATCAAGGCTGGTCCCACTATGCTGCAAGCAAAGCGGCACAGTTGGGATTTATGAAAAGTGCGGCTCTAGAATTAGCGGGCAGCAATATCACTGTGAATGCTGTTTTGCCTGGCAATATCCAAACGGAAGGACTAGAGGGTTTGAGGGATGACTATTTAAAGAAAATGACGAACTCCATTCCGTTAAAACGGTTGGGAACCCCTGAAGATATTGGTTATAGTGCCCTATTTTTGGCATCGAAGGAGGCTGGATTTATCACGGCCCAAACGATTATCGTAGACGGTGGCCAAATTGTTCCTGAGAGCTTAGATGCAATGGTGTAAGATCGCTATTTTTTAAAACAAGTAGGTGTTGAAATTATGTCACTGGCTTATGAAAAAAGGAAAAAAGAAATCCTTGAACGATTATTAGAGGAAGAAAAGCTCTATGTTCCAGATCTCGCTGAAACCTTAAATGTTTCAACCGAAACGATACGTCGGGATTTGGATCGATTAGAGAAGGAAGGGAAGTTGAAAAAGGTATATGGGGGAGCGGTGCTGGCGAGTAATAATCCATTAGAACCCCCTTTTGATCAAAAATCTTTTATTAATTCTTCGGAAAAGCAGGCGATTGGCCGAATGGCTGCTTCTACCATTGAAGACGGGGATATTATCATGATTGGTAACGGCACGACGGCGCTTGAAATTATTCATCATTTATCTGAAAAGAGGGATTTGACGCTCATTACCCACTCTGCTCCCGCCTTGCTGCTGGCAATGGAAATCTTTCGTGGACGCATTATTTTCATTGGCGGAGAAATAGATACCCAGCAAAAATCATCTGTTGGTCCTTTAGCAGAACTGACTTTAAAGAAGATAAAAGCGAATAAAGCTTTCATCTCAGCTGGCGGGGTCTCATTAACCGAGGGCATCACCGATTATGACTTACAAGAAGCCCACATGTCCCATCTGCTCGCCAATCGGTCAGATGAATTAATCGTCCTCGCTGATCACACCAAAATGGGCGAAGCCACCTTCGCCAACATCTGTCCCATCGAAGACGTCTCCACCATCGTCACCGACTGGAATTGCCCAGAAATCTGGCTTGAACATTTGCGAGAAAAAAACGTGAAAGTGTTGGTCGGGTGAAGCATGGGGGCGGTTCTCTGCTTCCTTTTAAAGGAAACAAGGAACCGCCCCCATGCTTTTTCCATGACTTTATTAAGGATGAATTTTCTGTACTCTTCCTATCTGTCCATCTGTCAGCCTGACTTTAATACCGTGAGGGTGAGTGCCCGAATTGGTGAGAATATCTTTTACGATGCCCCTAGTAAGCTTTCCGCTTTTTTGATCCTTTTTCAAGACGATATCAACAACCATCCCCGGTAATACGTCTTTCCGATTTTGCCCGTTCATTAAACACCCATTTTTCTGCGAGTATTGCTTGGCTTCTTCGTTTGCTGGCTCTTCATCTTTTTTGTAGAAAGGTCGTTATTCGTTTTTCCTTTACCAGTGGAGGTCTGGTTCTTTTTGTTTTCAAGCTGCTGCTTAATTGCTTCTTGCAGGCTGATTTTCTTTTTAGGTGCCTCAATCTGATTTTTCTCAGTCAAAGGAAAAACCTCCTTTTTGAATGTGATTGTTAGTCCAGTATAATCTAATTCACATATTTGTGAAAGAAAGGTGAAGGGAAACATGGAAAAAGATTATGTTTTTCTAAGTTAAATCAAATCATTCCCTAAATTTTCCTCTCTTTAAATAGAGCTCATTGTTCAAACTCATGTTACAATGGGAAAGACTATTTTAAAAGTGAGTAGGTGAACAACATGATCGAGGTAAAAGCATCTCCACTAAGTGATGGAGAATTTAATAGAGGGGTATTTGCTACACAAGATATCAAAAAAGGTGAGCTTATACATGAAGCCCCGGTAATTTCTTATCCAAACGACCAGCATCAATACATTGAGCAAACCTTATTGGGGGATTATGCATTTGAATATGGGATCAATCATTCTGCGATCCTTCTAGGCTATGGAATGTTGTTTAACCATTCTTATGAACCTAATGCTACCTATGAGATTAATTTTGAAAATCACACATTTGACTTCTACGCATACACGGATATAAAAGCAGGAGACGAAATTCTAATCAATTATAATGGCGACGTTGATGACAAAGCCCGACTATGGTTTGATCAGTAAGCATGGGGACGTTTCTCTGCTTCATTTTTCCAAAATGAAGCAAGGAACCGTCCCTATGCTTTATTCCACATACTCCCGTAGCGTATCAGCCCACACCACATAAGCATTCCCCAACAAATGGATTCCATCATTGGTATATTTAGGGTCGAGACCAGTATGATTTAGCTTCAGTTTGCTATTAATGTCGATATAGAAAACGCTTTTCGAATCAGCAAGTGATTGAATTTCTCTGTTCAGTGCATCAATGTCCTTATTTTGTACAGGCCTTTCCCCTTCAACAACAGGAAGCACACTTTGAAGATAGATCTGCGTATGAGGAGAATCAGTTTGAATTGTAGATACTATGTTACGATAACGTTTAAACACATGATTAACCTTTGTCCCAGAATTCAGGTCATTCACGCCAATTAAGAGAAAAAGCTTCTTTGGCTGAAGTTTTACAACATTGTTCAGCCTCTTTAAAACCCCTTTAGTAGTATCACTTTCAATCCCCCGGTTTACGACAAAAGTATGGGGGAAAAATTCATTCCACAAGCTTCTTTCCGTAATACTATCGCCCAAAAAGACAACATCTGCATGCTTGGTAGGTACATCATTAAATATGGAAACTCTTTGTTCATACTTCAGATGAATTTTCTTTTTAGGCAACTCCGCATTTCCAGCATCTACTTTATAAAAAACAACGATTAACGCCATAATCAGGATGGCATTCAATATCAGTGATAATCTAAACCAAATATTTTTTTTCATATCGGGCACCTCAACTTTGTTACTGGGTAAATTATACCTGAAAAAATGGTGAAGTAACAGGTTGGGTACAACTTAACATGTATAATAGCTTTTTTAGTGTTTTTTTATAAAAGTATTTTAATTGAAGAGCAGGTTTCTGCTTCTAAAAATGGGCTGAATAGTTAATGGTTTACTACCTCAAAAAATAGTAAAATCTGCTCATGTTTATACAAAAATACTTATGATTATAAACAAGTACTTGATTATTTTATGGAATTTCTGATATATTTTGAATATAATGATAAAATAAGGAAATAATTCAGAAAAATAGAAGTGGTACTTAAGTCATATTTTCTGTTAATTCTAAAAGTTCATATTCTAAAATCTATCAAATATGGTATATTTTAATAAAGTTAATCATGGGGAGTGAACGCCTTGGAATACGAGATAGGGGACATTCTGAAATCCTTCCGTGAATATAAAGGCATGACGATCGAAGAATTAGCTGATGGCATTTGTACGACTGAAGAATTGATTTCTTTTGAAAAAGAGAAAACGTATCCAACGATTGAACAGCTTCACAACTTAGGAAACAAGCTTAATATTGAACTTTCTTATTTTTTTGATGTTGCTTCAAAATCTACTATTAATTATTCAACGGCAGTTATTCATTTAATTGAAAAATATAAAGTAGAAAGAAATTATCATATTATTAACAATATTATACAAAAAGAGACGAAAAATCCTTTATTTTGTAAAGGGTATTTAAAACAGTATTTAATGTGGCATGAAGGTATTTGCACATTTTATATACAGAACGATCTAAATAAGGCAATCGAAATATTAAATAATGCAATAGTTATCACAAATCCAAGAAAATATAACTTAAATGAAAGAGAAACGGAAATATTAAATAGTATTGCTGTTTTATATTTAGAAAGTAAAGATTACCAAAGTGCTTTTCCAATTTTTTTAGAGGCATTAACAAATTTAGATAAACTACCACATATTTTAAATTCTAAAGTGAAAATTAGAGTTTTATTTGGATTATCACAAGTGTTTACTGAGTTAGGTCACTATAATGAATCTATCACAAATTGTCAAAAGGGTATAAATATTTGTATTAACGAAGGTATTTTGTATGGACTAAATGAGTTTCACTATCAAATAGGAGAAAATTATATTAAGTTGGGTGAGATAGATAAGGGAAAAGAACATATAGAAAAGTGTCTCTTTTTATTAAAATTAGAGAATAAACCTAGATTAATGGAAATTATTGAGCATGAAGCAGAAAGGCTATTAGAAAGTTGCTAGTATAGATTCTAGTAGTAAATTTTATAAAATAGGAGGTAATTAGATGAAAAAGCTATTAGTAAAAGGAATTTTAGTTCTGGGAATTTTAGGTGTTGCTGCTGTTGCTACAAATTTAGATGATTTAGCCGGATATCCTCCGCTTCATAGTCCACAAATTCAGGAGATTGAACTTGCTGGAGGATTTACAACATTAGGATATCCGCCATTACATTAATATTTTTGGCTAGAAAACAAATCAAAGTATCTTAACTAATTTAAGAAATACTATTAGAATCTATTTAAACCACATAATAAAATCATCCAATAAAAAACAGGCATCCCACCAGATTGCCTGTTTTTTACTGCAAAATATTAAATTCATAATTGCGAGTGTGTTCGTTCAGATTGTTCTAGTCGGAATAATGGTGGATGGAAGGTTTTTTCATAATCAAGACAATCTATTTCCACATACAAAAAAACAATGACCATCGCAGTGCTGATTTGCCAGCGAAGGAGAAGCTTGGCCCAAACAATTCTCAGCAACCTGAAAATCACTTTGAGCAGCCTCTAAATAATAGGAAAGAAAATCATCAGGAACAGCAGACACAACAAACGGTATCAAAAGAAAAGCAGGTTTCCATATCAGTAGCAGATGCGTCCTTCAAAAAGCAAGGGGGACAATCCGAAAGAAATTAACACTAAAACAGAGACATCCCGCCTTCATTTTTTTTCACGTGAAGAAGCGATTCAATTTGGGTTAAGCCGATTTACTTCAGAAGAGATTGCCGTCTATCAAAAAGCGAAAAAGAGGGGAATGACTCCTGAACAGGAGAAGATGGCGATTCAGATTGCCTATTCGCGTTTTTCGGAGGAAGAGGTTGCTGCACTGAAAGAGGCTTTGAGACAATAAAAAAATATGGTGACAGCCACCGCGATTGGGTGTCTGCCACCAACAAGGGGGGAGCAAATCCTGGGGGGTGATTGCTCTCCTTTTTTCATGGGAAGAAAGGAAGGGCTTGAAAATTTGGACATTTTCAATAAATGAGGGTGACAGAATGAAAACATTTTGTCCTCCGCTTTTTCCCAAAAAGAATGAAATGTTACTATATCTAACATTATACGTTATATCATTCAAAAAATTAAGTAAAAAATTTAATTTTTTTGAAAATTTTATGTTATTATGTAATAAAACCTAACGTAAAAGGAGGTGCTCTATGTTTTTATTAAATAGAAGAAAAGAAAGAGAGTTGCCAGTAGAAGAAACAACATTGAGCGATAACCAGCCAATCGATGGTCAGGTTCAAGTGGCAGCTGATCAGTTGGATGGAATGGTTGAGCAAATGAAGCTTGCGGCAGAATCTTTGGAGCAAACCTCGACGTCCAGTAAGGAAAGTACACTTGATTTGATCCGTCATATTGAAAAAACGGTGGAGAATACCTTAAAAGTAGCGGAGAAAATGCGAGGCATTGAATCCTCCGCCCAGGAAATCTCGAGCTTCTCTGAAGAGATTCATGCGAATAGCGAATCTTCCTTTCAAGAGTTAATGGTTTCGATGGATTCCCTTCACAAGCTAAAAAATAGTATAAGTCAATTGTCGGAAGGACATGTCTTGCTTTTAAAGCAAATGGAACAACTTGTCAATCATTCGAATAAAATTAATGAAATCATTCATACAATTGGAGCGATTTCACAAAGGACGCGAATTCTTGCTTTGAATGCTGCGATTGAGGCCGCACGGGCAGGAGATCACGGGAAAGGATTTACTGTTGTGGCCAATGAGGTGGGCATCCTCGCCAATCAAACATCTCAGGCGGTAGAAGAAACGAGGGAGAATATCGGGATTATTCAAGGTGAAATTGAAGTATCCACTGATATGATGAAAAGGGAAACGGAGCAGGTGCTTAAGGGCTCAAGCGAACTTAGAGTCGTGCTTAAGCATATGGGAACCTTTAAAGAAAACCTCAGTAATATCAATGAAATGGTTTCTGATTCGACGGAAGCTGTTGGGATTCAAACGCTAGAAGTTGTGGAAATTGCCAATCTTCTGGATGAAATATCAGAAATGTCGCTCCATAATAAGGATTTAGCGTATCGTGTGACCTTGGATATGAACGAACAGCATGATAGCATTGGGCAAATTCTTTCCACGAGTCGCTCGCTCACGAATACTTCGAATGAGCTCCAAAAAATCGTCAATCGAAAGCAATTAATTGTCAATCATCTACAGGTTGATCAGCAAATCATTGAAGACGTGCAGAGGAAAATCTCGGAATTTTTAGAGGCTTCTACTTTAGAGAACCTGGATCCCAATCTCCATGAGCTAGAGTTGAATCGGTTTTTAGAAGAAAATTCCGAGCTTGAGGCCATCTGGACGAATCGCCTTGATGGAACCTTTATTTATTCCAATCCACCTGCAGGGCTTGTGAATGCAAAGGCGCGTTCATGGTTTATTCAAGCCATTCATGGACAACCATTCGTGTCTGAGCCTTATATCTCTGCCTTAACCAAGAGCCTCTGTATCACGATTTCATATCCAATCCGCTGGGACCAAGAAATTGTCGGGGTGCTCGGTGTAGATGTCGTCTCCGGGTAAAGTCCGATCAGTGCCTGAAGCTCATTTTAGAGTTGCAGGCACTTAAAATGCGAGAGTCGCGCATATCCCTCTACACTTAATTTGCAAGCCCTACCAAAATAGACTCATCTGCCTCTACCAAAATTTCAACACTTTATCCATTGAAATAACATTGACTTTATTCTACAAAAGATTAAAATACATATGTTAGCATACATGAAAACGGTAAAATGGTGGAGTTTATTCTGTCCTTATTTGGGTTGAAGCAAGCTAGTAAAAAAATGAATAGAAACCTTTTTTATCATTGAAATCTTAATGGATTTCTCTTTTTGTATGTCCAATTTTAATGGAAGTGATTGGTGCAAAGTTTTCGAAGAATAATAGATTGAACGAGTCGAGGAAATAAAATTATTTTAATATTCTAACAAAAATGTATTTTTATTTATAAAAGTTAATCATAAGCCAAAAAGGTGGGAACATCGTATATGTTTCGAAGAATTGCAAAAAAAGCATTGAGCTTAATAGGGATTAAGAAAAAGCCGAATAAGTTCAAAAAACGCTTATCCGTTCACAAACACGAAAATATTCTATCCATTATCGGGATGTTGGAAAGCGATTATAAGGTGAAAGAGCTTTGGATGGCACCAAGCCTGAATGATCCGATGATTAAGCTTGCGGAAAACAAACCCTCGTCTGCATTTAAATTTACTGTGGATTTACAAAAATATGAGGAAGAAATCATTCAGAATCGTTATGGATTTTACCTATTAGTTCAAGTTTCCAAAGATGAAATCAGTCCAAACCGATATGAACAATTGAGAAGCAAGCCTAATGTTACAGAAATTCCTCGTAAAAATGGCAGCGCAGATCTGGAATATTTTATCCGACTCGGCAAATTTGTGCGAACGAAATTTGATTGCTTTGATTCATTTGTTTTTCAGCATAAGACGGGACATGTTTATGTTGATGGAAAGGGTTTTATCTCCCTTCTGGTGGATCAGCCAATTAACGGGAATCCGATTGCGAAAATTCGCAAAATCCGTTCAAAAGGCGATCAGTTCTATGTAAGCGGAAAAATTCTCTCTAAAAGCGCAAAAATATTGGATGCACAAATTTTAATAAATGGACGGGAATCTGGTTTCAAATACAAGGTTCCGGTCATGACCCGGTTTCATCATGAAAAATCAGAAAAATCTTATGGCTATTTTTACTATAATTTTGAAGGAAATATCAATTTAAAGACAGTCGCGGATGGTAAGCCTCTTCAAGAGGATATTTACGATTATTACCTAGAGTATCAGCTGAACAATCAAGAAGAGCCGATTGTCGTTCGCCTTGGAGCACCGCGATTCTTTGTGAAAAGATATTCTAAAGTGGCTCATATATTGGAAGGAACGAGTATTTATACAGCATCGCCTTATTTCACAATTAAATATAGTAATCTCTCCATGCAGGTTGATAAATATGAGAAGGACATGTATGAAT
Source organism: Cytobacillus sp. Hz8 (assembly GCF_042263505.1). Lineage (NCBI taxonomy): Bacteria > Bacillati > Bacillota > Bacilli > Caryophanales > Bacillaceae > Cytobacillus > Cytobacillus sp. Hz8. The sequence continues at coordinate 54,087 of NZ_JBHKFI010000023.1, forward strand.
ATCTGGCGAAAATGATGAAATGGACATGGATTCTTCGCATTATGAATAAAAGAAAAGATATATGGCTCGTGGGAGAGCGTTCCTATAAGGCGCAAGACACTGGTTATCATTTCTTTAAATATATGAGAACGGCTCATCCAGAGCGAAATGTATTCTATTGTATTGATCAGGATTCTCCAGAGTTAGAGAATATTAAGGAGCTTGGAAATATCTTGTTCATGGGTTCAAAGGAGCATATCTGGCATACGTTGATGGCGACAAGAATCATTGGCTCCCATCATCCTGACTATTTGTATCCGATTCGGACAGAGAAATTTAAAAAGGCGGTTAAAGCGAAAAAAGTCTTCTTGCAGCACGGGGTTATGGGAACAAAGAATATGGTCTATAACTATGGGGTTATCTCCTCAAGCTTTGAGACCGATTTGTTTATCGTCAGCTCTGACTATGAGAAAAGCTATATTGTGCAAGACTTTGGCTATGATCCAAGGGTTGTGGCTGTTACGGGGTTATCAAGATTTGATAGTCTTTTAACAAAAAATGTGGAGACGAAAAGACAAATCTTAATTATTCCAACCTGGCGGGACTGGATTGTCAATGATACGCAATTTCAGGAAAGTGAATATTTTGCTCGCTACCGTGAATTAGTTTTCCACCCGCAATTACATGAGTATGCCGAGAAATATCATTTTGAAATGGTACTATGCTTGCATCCGAATATGCAGCGTTTTACAGCTTTCTTTAAAGATGCCCCTGTCAAAATTGTGAATCAGGGCGATATCGATGTTCAATATCTATTAAAAGAAAGTGCCTTGATGATCACGGATTATTCAAGCGTCGGGTTCGACATGAGCTTTTTAAATAAACCGGTCATCTATTATCAATTTGACCGTGGGCGCTTTATTGGAAAATATCCATCACATCTGGATTTAGATAACGACCTTCCAGGGGAAATTGTCACTCAGGTCGAGGAAATTTTGGATTTTGTTGGAGAATATGCAGCGGCTGATTTCCAAATGAAACCGAAATATGAAAAACGGGCTTCGAAATTTATCAAGTATCGTGATTTAAATGCTTGTCAAAGAATATACGAAGCAATCGTCAAGATGCCAACCTTTAAAAAGCAGTCCGTAAAATCATTAATGAAGAAAGAACTGCCGCAAAAGGTATTCCGCCGTTTCCGAAGAAGCCGGTTCTATTTCCCAACGATGAAGGCCTTCTATAATGTGGCCCGTAAAATTTTACCGGTCGATGAGAATCTGATTCTTTTTGAAAGTGGTGTAGGAAAGCAATATTCCGATAGTCCACGTTATATATATGAAGAAATTATTAGGCGCAAGCTTCCCTTTAAAAAGGTCTGGGTTTACGATAAAGCACAAAGATTTCAAGATCCAAATACGATTATCATAAAGCGTCTTGGCATCAAGTATTATTATTATTTAGCTAAGGCAAAGTATTGGGTCAATAATCAAAACTTCCCAACGTATATTAAAAAGAGGCCGCAGACGACCTATTTACAAACTTGGCATGGAACGCCTCTTAAGAAAATGCTGTTTGATATTGAGAACGTTCAAGGGCGGTCGGATGATTATGTGGAGCGCGTCTACGGAGCAACGAAAAGCTGGGATTATTTAGTATCTCCAAGCCCATATGCAACTGAGGCCTTTAAAAGTGCCTTCCATTATGAAGGAAATATTTTGGAAATGGGTTATCCGCGCAACGATTTATTCTATCGAAAGGATAATATTCGCGTAGCCTATAAGACAAGGAAGGCGTTAAGAATACTAACAACGAAAAAAGTAATTCTCTATGCCCCAACGTTTAGAGATAATCAAACAAAGGGTGGAGCGAATAAATTTTCGTTTGATATCAACATGGATTTGGAACGCATGAAAGAAGAACTGGGAGAGGAATACGTTCTCCTTCTCAGAATGCACGTCGTGATCAAAAATAAGATTAAGATTCCAGAGGAATATCAGGACTTTGTCATGGATGTTTCCAAATATCCTGATATTCAGGAACTCTATTTAATCTCAGATATTCTGATTACTGATTATTCTTCTGTCATGTTCGACTTTGCCAATTCAAAGAAACCAATCTTGTTCTTTACGTATGATTTGGAATTCTACCGGGATGAACTAAGAGGCTTCTATTTCGATTTGGAAAATGAAGCACCAGGTCCGATGCTGAAAACAACTGAAGATATCATTCATACTGTTCAAACGATTGACCAAGTGCAGAAGGATTATCATGAAAAATACCATCAATTCTATCAGAAATTCTGTAAATTAGAAGATGGCCATGCGACGGATCGTGTAATCGATAAGGTCTTTAGTTAAGTGAATGGTTAAAAAGCTGACTCATAAAGCTGCAAATGCGGCTTTGGAGTTGGCTTTTTTTTGATTGGAGCGGGTTGTTATGGCCTCGGTAATGGATCATGTGGTCTTTTTTCAGAAGAGAGATGAAAAACATTTATAAGGAAAATTAAGGTGGAAATTTCGTTCATAATAAAGTCAACCTTCCAACCCCGGAATCTATTAACAAAACACCATAAGCAAATAGTTCCACTCTTCCTATCTCTTCTTTAACAAGGCGCTAATTAATGAGTATTTAGACCTAACGAAATCAGCAACTCTAATTTCCTCTAATTTGACATTGTTTCAATTAATATTAAAATAACTTATGTTGGAACTTTTAGAGCCACGAAGGATTAAGGCACTGTTAAAAACTGAGACGCATGGGCATCACCCTGAAATTGTTTATTAGAAAAAAATAGATTCATAGTTTAACCAAAAAGCTATCGAAGAATTTTTTTTTTGGAAAAACTACGAATCTCCTAGGGAATTTCCAGATTCACCCTAATTTAATTGCTAAAGGAGAAATATACACAAAAAGGTGGGAAAATAGATGATTGATAAGCTGGTTAGGAAAACAATAAAGCTATTTAGACCAACCAAAGCCAATACATATAAAAAAACATTATTTATGAAGAAAAATAATAATCTCCTCGACATAAGTGGAGAGCTCGACCGTACCTATAAAGCAAAGGAATTGTGGCTTTCTACGAGCTTGAAGGAGCCCGGATTTAAGCTTTCTGAAATTCACCCTTCCTCGCGGTTCAAATTTGAGGTCGATTTGCAGACCTTTGATGAAAAAATATCGCAAAATCGTTATGTTTTTTATTTAAAGGTTCAGGTTTTACAAGAAACGACAGCACCGGAACGGTATGAAAAGCTAAAAACGAACGCTACTGCCAAAGAAGTTACTCGAGCAGATGGCCGGTCTGCGATTGAATATTTTATTCGCTTGGGAAAATTTAAGAATACTCAATTTGAAGCGTATGAGCCATGGATCTTTGCTCAGCATAAGGCCTATGCGTATATCAATACGAAGGGATTTATCTCCTTAGTAGTGGATTTGCCCATCAATATTAAGCCAAAAGCAAAAATTCACCGAATTAAGTCCAGTCAGGATCAATTTTATGTGAATGGAGAAATCCTCGCAAAAAGCTCAAGAATCCGTTCCGCTGAGATTGTATTAACAGGTCGGGAATCAGGGGAGAAATATCGAGCTCCAATCACTTTCCATCTTAATCAGGAAAAAGCCAAGAAGACCTACGGCTATTCCTATTATCATTTTGCTGCAGCCCTTAATTTGAGAACGATTGCAGATGGAGATCCATTAAATGAAGATATTTATGATTTTTACTTGGATTTTCAGCAGAATAATCAACCAGAGACCATGACAATACGTTTAGGATCTCCAAGTCCACATGCGAAAAAATATTCCAAGCCGGCACAAATTGAAGCAGGAGATAGCCTTTATACAGCGACTCCGTATTATACGATTAAATATTTCAATCTATCTCTGCAAATTGATCGCTTTGAAAAGGAAGCCTTCCTATATTTAAAAAAGATGATGAAATGGGCTTGGGCGATCCGACCATTCTATAGAGCCCGCAATATTTGGTTAGTCGGCGAACGACCATATAAGGCACAGGATACAGGCTTTCACTTTTTTAAGTATATGAGAACGAGCCATCCGGAAAAAAATGTGTATTACATTATCGAAAAGGGTTCTCCTGAACTGAAAAATGTCGAACCCTTTGGGAATATTCTCTACTTCGGCACAAAAAAACATATTAAATATACGCTCATGGCGCGCAGGATCTTTGGCTCCCATCATGCCGATTATTTGTATCCGATGCGAATTGACAATTTAAAGAAAAAGGTCAAAGCAAAGAAGGTCTTTTTACAGCATGGAGTTATGGGAACAAAGAATACCGAGCATTTCTATGGAATAAATTCTCCAAGCTTTCATACCGATTTATTCATCGTGAGCTCCGACTATGAAAAGCAAATTATCTTACGGGACTTTGGCTATAACACGAAACAAGTGAAGGTCACAGGTTTGTCGCGTTTTGACAGCTTGCTTGCTGGTGATGTGGAAACGAAAAGACAATTGCTTATCATTCCAACGTGGCGTGAATGGATTGTGAGTGATGAAAAATTTTTAGAAAGTGAGTACTATGCCCGTTATCGTGAGCTTGTATTTCATCCGTATTTACAGGAACTAAAAGAAAAGTATGGTTTTGAAATTGTCCTTTGCCTTCACCCGAACATGCAAGTGTTTACACCATTCTTTAAGGAGGCACCTGTTCGTATTGTCAATCAGGGTGAAATTAATGTTCAATATTTACTCAAAGAAAGTGCCATGATGATTACGGATTACTCCAGTGTGGCCTTTGATTTTAGTTTTATGGATAAGCCGGTTCTCTATTATCAGTTTGATCGCGAGCGTTTTATCGGGAAGAAGCCGTCCCATCTGGATTTAGATCAGGATTTACCAGGAGAAATTGTGTATCAATTGGATGAGATTTTGGTCCTTGTTGAAGGCTATGCTAAAAATGATTTTGCGATGAAGGCGGAATTTAAAAAACGCGCATCTAAATTTATTAAATATCGTGATTTGAAAGCCTGTGAACGAATTTATCAGGCATCTTTAAGAATTCATCGGATCAGAAGGTCACCAAAGCAAGTATTATCGCAAAGTAATATTGTAAAAAAATTCTATAAGCGGTTCCGTAAAAGTAAATTTTATTTCCCAGTGATGAAGCTTCTATATAAAATCGCAAAAAAAGTGCTGCCGGTGGATGAGAATCTGATTGTGTTCGAAAGTGGCTTAGGGAAGCAATATTCCGACAGTCCGCGTTTTATTTATGAAGAGATTGTGAAACGGAAGCTTCCATATAAAAAGGTTTGGGTCTACAATGGCCGGATGCGATTTAAGGATAAAAATACGTTCATGGTCAAACGTCTTAGTCCCAAATATTATTATTATTTAGCAAAAGCAAAGTACTGGGTGAATAATCAAAACTTCCCAACATATATCATCAAGCGTCCGGGAACGACCTATTTGCAAACCTGGCATGGAACTCCACTGAAAAAAATGCTATTTGATATCGAAAATGTTCAAGGGCGAACAGATGATTATGTGGAACGGGTCTACAAGGCATCGAGGACTTGGGATTACCTAGTCTCTCCAAGTCCTTATGCGACCAAAGCCTTTAAGAGTGCTTTCCATTATGAAGGCAATATCCTAGAGCTAGGTTATCCGCGCAATGATTTATTTTATCGTAAGGATCACTTCCGTGTTGCCCAAAAAATACGGAAAAACTTAAGAATTCCTAATGATAAGAAAGTGGTTCTCTACGCACCAACATTTCGTGATAATCAGACGAGTGGAGGGAACAATAAGTTTTCCTTTGACCTTCAATTTGATTTAGAAAAAATGAAGCAGGAATTAGGCGATGAGTACGTTCTTCTCCTTCGTATGCATGTCGTAATTAAGAATCGGATCAAAATTCCAGAGGATTATAAGGATTTTGTACGGGATGTGTCCAATTATCCAGATATTCAAGAGCTATACTTGATTGCGGATGTCTTGATGACAGACTATTCATCAGTTATGTTTGATTTTGCAAATTCGAAGAAACCGATTCTTTTCTTTACGTATGATTTAGAGTTTTATCGTGATGAGTTAAGAGGCTTCTATTTTGACCTTGAAAAGGAAGCCCCGGGACCATTGCTCAAAACAACGGAAGAGATTATTCAAGCATTACAAACAATTGATCAGGTCCAAGAGGAATATCGCGAAAAATATGAAAAATTTTATCAGCAATTTTGTATATTAGAGGACGGTCAGGCAACCATTCGTGTGGTTGATAAAGTCTTTTGTTCCTAACGAAGAGGCGAGTGCTTAGCACTCGCCTCTTTCCTTTTGCTCTCCCTGAATGACTGGCTAAAAAAAGTCAATAATAGTGAGTAAGACAATTTTTCCTTAATAAATAAAGGATTATACCCCCTCAGTTCCCGAATGGGGACCTTAGTCTTCATCGGGAAAAATAATGCTAAAGGTGGGAGCAATCGTGCGGACATTCATCCAAAAGGTTATTCGTCTATTTCGACCTAGAAAAAAAGTGAATAAATTGAAAAAAAGCTTAATCATCACAAAAAGTAATAATACTCTTTCCGTCTCAGGAGAACTGAATGGTGCATATAAGGCAAAGGAATTATGGATGGCACAAAGTCTTAACCAGCCAATGATCAGGCTTGCTGAAATTCCTCCATCTTCCGAATTTACCTTTGATGTTGATTTACATAAACATGAGACCAAGCTTGTGCAAGGAAGATATGGTTTTTATGTATTGATTCGGGTTGCTGAAGAGGATTTAAGTGAGAATAAGCGAGAGAATCTTAAGAATAACTCAACCGCCAAGGAAATACAGCGTGAAGATGGCGGAGTAGATATCGAATATTTGATACGCCTGGGGAAATTCGCACATACGAAATTCGAAGCTTATGACCCGTTTATTTTTCAAGAACAAAAGGGTTATGTCTATATTAATCGCAAAGGATTTATCACTTTAGCACTCGATGTGCCGATAAATATTAAGCCTAAGGCAAAAATTTATGAGATCAAGTCTGTGAATGATCATTTCTATATGAAAGGAGAAATCCTATCGGAGGCATCGAAAATCAATCGGGCTGAATTCATCTTAATTGGACGAGAGTCTGGCTTGAAGTATCGTGTTCCAGTAAGAGTAGACTTTGAGCGGGAGAAGTCAGAGGAAAAATGTGGTCATCATTATTTTCTTTATCATGGGGAGCTGCAACTTAAAACCATTGCTGATGGAAAGCCATTGAATGAGGATATCTATGATTTGTACCTAAACTTTGAATTAAATAATCAGCCGGAAGCGGTCATAATTCGTCTTGGAAAACCAAGCTATCATGCCAAGCGATACTCCAAACCGGCACAGATTGGAGCGGGAAAAAGTATTTTTACGGCAACGCCCTATTTCACCATTAAGCACTTTAACCTCTCCCTGCAAATCGATGAATTTGATAGAGAGACCTTCTGGTATTTAAAGAAAATGATGAAATGGGCGTGGCTGCTTCGGATTTTTTACAAAAGAAATGATATTTGGTTAGTGGGAGAGCGTCCCTATAAGGCGCAAGATACCGGTTATCATTTTTTTAAATATATGAGAACGCATCATCCTGAGAGAAATGTCTATTACATCATCGAAAAAAATTCACCAGAAGTTAAAAGCGTCGAGCCTTTAGGAAATCTTCTTTATTTCGGGACAAAGAAGCATATTAAGTACACGCTGATCGCGACGAGAATTTTCGGTTCCCATCATTCGGATTACCTTTATCCGATGCGGGTCGCTGCGATTAAAAAGAAGATCAAAGCGAAGAAGATTTTTCTTCAGCATGGGGTTATTGGCACGAAAAATACCGTCCACTTCTATGGGGTTCATTCTCCAAGCTTCCATACGGACTTATTCATTGTGAGCTCTGATTATGAAAAAGAAATCATTCGTCGAGATTTTGGCTATGATACTAGGCAGGTGAAGGTTACTGGTTTGTCTCGCTTTGATAGCTTACTTGCCGGTGATGTGTTGGTCAAACGGCAATTACTCGTGATCCCGACATGGCGGGAATGGATTGTGAATGATGAAAAGTTTTTAGAAAGCGAGTACTTTGCACGCTATCGCGAACTAGTTCATCATCCGTATCTTCATGAGTTGTCCAAAAATCTTCAATTTGAGATCGTGCTTTGCCTGCATCCCAACATGCAAATGTTTACCTCCTTCTTTAAGGATGCCCCTGTACGGATTGTCAATCAGGGTGAAATCGATGTCCAATATTTGTTAAAGGAATCTGCGATGATGATTACGGACTATTCAAGTGTTGCCTTTGATTTTAGCTTTTTGCACAAGCCGGTTGTTTATTATCAATTTGATCGCGAACGATTTATCGGAAAGAAGCAATCCCATCTTGATTTAGATCTCGATTTACCAGGAGAAATTGTTTACGAAATCGCTGATATTTTAAAATTAGTCGAAAGCTATGCGCAGCATGATTTTACTATGAAGCCAGAGTATATGAAACGCGCCTCAAAGTTCTTGAAATATCGCGATCAGAATGCCAGCAAGCGAATTTACGAGGCGGCCCTTCATATTCCTCATATTCGGCAGCCATTGATAAAGCGCGTTGCACGAAATCGCTATGCGAAAGCCATCTATCGTCGCTTCCGAAAGGGCAGATTCTATTACCCTGTTATGAAAGCCCTCTACAATATTGCACGCAGAGTTTTACTGGTAGATGAGCAGCTAATGGTATTTGAGAGCGGGGTAGGGAAGCAGTACTCCGATAGCCCGCGTTATATCTATGAGGAAATTGTCAAACGGAAGCTGCCGTACAAAAAGGTATGGGTCTATAATAAAAAGATTCGCTTTAAGGATCGTAAGACAATTATTGTGAAGCGTTTGAGTCCGAAATATTATTATTACTTGGCAAAAGCGAGGTACTGGGTAAACAATCAAAACTTCCCAACCTATATGAAGAAACGTCCCGAAACCACTTATTTGCAGACCTGGCATGGAACACCGTTAAAGAAGATGCTTTTTGATATTGAGAATGTTCAAGGTCGGACAGACGATTATGTAGAACGCGTGTATGGCGCGACAAAAACTTGGGATTACTTGGTTTCTCCAAGCCCTTATGCAACCGAAGCCTTTAAAAGCGCCTTTCATTATGAGGGGAATATTCTTGAAGTAGGCTATCCACGTAATGACCTGTTCTATCATAAGGATAAGGAACGGGTAGCGAATAAAACTAAATCTGTCCTCAAAATCCAAGCGGATAAGAAGGTTATTCTATATGCACCGACCTTCAGAGATAATCAAACAAAAGGCGGTGCCAACAAGTTTTCTTTTGACATTCAATTAGACTTGGAGAAAATGAAACAGGCGTTGGGAGATGAATATGTTCTCCTCCTCAGAATGCATGTTGTAATCAAAAATAAAATCAAAATTCCAGCAGAATTACGTGACTTTGTGCTGAATGTATCGAATTATCCAGATATCCAAGAGCTTTATCTCATCACTGATATTCTGATTACCGATTATTCATCCGTCATGTTTGACTTTGCCAATACTAAAAGACCGATTCTCTTCTTTACGTATGATTTGGAATTTTACCGTGACGAGTTAAGAGGCTTCTACTTTGATTTGGAAAACAAGGCTCCGGGACCATTGCTCAAGACGACTGATGAGCTGATCACAGCGATGAAATCAATCGAAAAAGTGCAGGAAGAGTATAAGGAAAAATACGATCAATTTTACCATCAGTTTTGCAGTCTTGAAGATGGTCATGCCACAGAGCGAGTTGTAGATGCCGTGTTAGGGGAAAGGCACCATTCTTAGAGAAGGTGCCTTTTTTTATTGGGTGAAAGAAAGGATGTCTATCGATGTCGAAATTTCGATAGCATAAAAGCCATAAGTACTAATACGATATAAAGGTACTAGCTCTATTTGCAAGTTGTAGGATCCTTTATTAAAATATATGATAATATCTAGAAGACACATTCTTTTCTTATTTTTCCAGTGGTTTCTATTTACCTTTTTGCACTAGATATACTAGAATAATATGTGGAGAAGCAAGGTTTGCAGAAAGATAGATTTCATCTTGTAGGAGGCGTATTTGATTAAATAAGAAGGAGCATATCCAATTGCACAACCCAACTTTGTCAGAAAAAGTGAGCTAGCAACAGGTCTCAATAATGGGTAAACACTCGAAAGTAGCAGCATCTGAATGTGAATATGTTACTATTTTTTGGAATTTTTATGTTTTTGCGTGACATATTTCATCTCTTCAGTTATGATAATGGATATGTTTTAGATGATGATTTTGAACCAGTCTTAATAAAATTTCTTGCCATTCATATATGTGTTTGTTATAATGAAATGTCGTGACACAAGAATTGATTTTATCAAGATGCACACTGTAAACAAAAAATGAATGATATTTTATTAGATTGTAGGTACTAAGGAAGGTGGATCAGATGCGTAATTTCTTTGCAAATAAACAATTTGTTATTCGCAAGCCTCTTGTTTTTTTCCTTTTAGCAGCTGTACTCCTTTGGATAAAAACGTATGTAGCTTATCTAGCCGAGTTTAATTTAGGTATTGATAACTCAATGCAAAGATTCTTATTGTTTATCAATCCGATAAGTTCTTCTTTGTTTTTCCTTGGAATTGCACTACTAGCCAAAGGGAAAAAATCGATTAAGTGGATTCTTATTATTGACGCTTTAATGTCATTTTTATTATATTCAAATATCGTCTATTATCGGTTTTTCGCTGATTTTATCACATTACCGACTCTTACCCAAACGAAAAACTTTGGGGATTTAGGTCAAAGTGTTTTCGCGCTATTAAAACCTTACGATATTCTTTATTTTATCGATATTGCCTTTTTACTAGTTCTTGTATTCGCGAAAAAGGTTCGTGTTGATGAATCCAAACCAGGTCGGTTCAAAACAGCGACTGTCTTTCTTGTGGCACTTGGTGTTTTCTTTGCAAACCTAGGCTTAGCTGAAGTTGACCGTCCGCAATTATTAACTAGAACATTTGACCGTAACTATATTGTGAAATATTTAGGAATGTACAACTACACGCTTTATGATGCATACCAAAGCTCAAAAGCTTCTGCACAGCGTGCTTTAGCGGATAGTTCAGATATCGTGGACGTACAAAACTTTACTAAAGCGATGTACGCAAAGCCAAATCCGGAATATTTCGGCAAGGCAAAAGGGATGAACGTGATTTATCTGCACCTGGAGTCATTTCAAAACTTTATGATCAATTATAAATTGAATGGAAAAGAAGTCACTCCATTCTTAAACTCATTAACACATGATTCAAACACATTATATTTTGATAACTTTTTCCATGAAACTGGACAAGGAAAAACGGCAGATGCTGAGTTTATGTTAGAAAACTCATTATTTGGCTTGTCTCAAGGCTCAGCTTTCTCAACAAAGAGTCATAACACATTCCAAGCAGCACCAGCTATTTTGGGTCAAAAGGGATATACTTCAGCCGTGTTCCATGGTAATACGAAATCCTTCTGGAACCGTGATGAAATCTATAAATCTTTTGGATTTGATAAGTTCTTTGACTCAACCTATTTCAATATGAGTCAGGAAAATGTGGAAGGCTATGGCTTAAAGGATAAACCATTCTTTAAAGAAGCAATGCCTTATTTAAAAACGGTAAAACAACCATTCTATACGAAATTTATTACATTAACAAACCATTTTCCATATCCTCTAGATAAAGAGGAGGCAACAATTGAGCCTCAAACGACCGGCGATAAATCAGTGGATAACTACTTCCAAACCGCTCGTTATCTTGACGAGGCCATTGAGCAATTCTTTGGCTATTTGAAGGAAGCTGGTTTATATGATAACACAATGGTTATCTTATATGGAGACCACTATGGCATCTCTAATAACCATAATAAAGCAATGTCTCAAGTACTTGGAAAAGAAGTCAATGACTTCGAAAGTGCTCAATTACAACGTGTACCATTATTTATCCATGTCCCTGGAATTCAAGGAAAAGAGATGGACCAATACGGTGGCCAAATTGACCTTCTTCCAACGGTATTGCATTTATTAGGAATCGACTCTAAGGAATATATCCAATTCGGTTCTGATTTATTATCAAAACAACATAGCCAAGTTGTTCCATTCCGTGATGGCAACTTCGTAACAAACGAAATTACAGCGATTGGCAATAAATATTATGATAATAAAACAGGCGAACTAGTCAAGGAAAATGATAGCATCAAACAAGCCGAAGACTTAGTTCAAAAGAAACTAGAACTCTCTGACAAGGTTGTCAGCCAAGATCTCTTACGTTTCTATAATCCGGCTGGATTTACAAAGGTGGACCCAACGAAATACAATTACACCAACCCAAATCCAGTCAACTCTGATGATGATAGCTCAGATTCTGATGGTGGAGAACAGTAATTCTTTTCAAAAATAAAGCTGATGAGGCCTGAGGGTCTTATCGGCTTTTTTTGTTTTATTGGGGATGTTGGCTGGAATTTGTGGGAGGTAGATGTTTTTTTAAGAAAGGCGGTTATTGAGGGGAATGACGATCATTAGAAGGTAAAGCTACCATGGCAAGGTTGTTTATCAAACACGAAGAAAATCCTATCCAAATCCAAATTTTAACCATCCATCCAAGCTAATCCTAATAATCCCCTAGCTTTCCGCACCACACGCACGATCTCAGCCTCAAGCCCTAGAAATTTTTACACACAAGGTCTATTTTACTTTTGCAAAATAAGTATTATTGTAAGTGGAGGATAAATTGTATAGAATAATAATAGGGGCAAATTGGGTAAATTCGGCAGATTCTTTCCCACCTATTATTTCGAGAAATGAGTTCAAAGGTTGAAACTTTTTTCTTAAATTATCGTATTAATAATATCGAAAGAAGGCAGGAGTCGATGGTTATGAACCCGTTTTTATCTTTTCTCATTCGGACATTTTTCGCTATTCCCACGACGATCGTGGTATGGCTTGTTAGTTATTTTGCCCTTGAGCAAACGTTTTTCCTATCAACCGTGTTTGCAATTGTTGCTGGAGCAATCGTCTTTTATATGATCAAGGCGATTTCCAAGACGCGCTTTATTAAAAGAAATGGGCTGACACGTAAGGAATTTGGATATATTGAAACCAATCTAGAAGAAGCAAAAAGAAAAATCAATCGTTTGAATAAAGCACTTTTTTCCGTGCGCAGTGTTGCCTCATTTAAGCAAACGATTGATATTGTTCGAATTTCGCGCAAGATCTACAGCATTACGAAAAAAGAACCAAGACGCTTTTACAAGGCGGAGAAATTTTACTTCTCTCATTTAGATTCCATTGTGGAATTGTCTGAGAAATATGCTTTTTTAGTTTCTCAACCTAAGAAGAATATGGAATTAGAGAATTCATTACGTGACACAAGATTAACGATCGAAGAGTTAACAGATACATTAGAGAAGGATTTGTACGAGGTTTTATCGAATGATATTGATGAGTTGAATTTTGAATTAGATGTAGCAAAAAAATCCATTAAGACCTTCAATGACAGGGAAGATGAAAGCAGGAGGATAAAATGAGCGAGGAGAAACAACCCATATTAAAAGAAAGCACCGTTTCCTTTGATGATCTATTAGCAAATCCGTTTGGAGATGAAACAGAGCTATTTGCCAAGCCCGCTCCTCAAATGGTTCAAGATAAACCACCAAGATTGATTGATATTTTGCCAGAGGAAAATAAACAAAAGGCAATGCAATTATCGAAGCAGATTGACCCGACCAATCATCAAGCGGTCATCTCTTATGGGACGCAGGCTCAGGCCAAGCTTCTTACTTTTTCCCACTCCATGCTCGAGCATGTCCAGCAAAAGGATATTGGGGAAATTGGCGAAATTATTGGCGATTTGATGAGAAAGCTCAGTGATATCAATCCAGATGAATTAACCCAGGAGAAGAAGGGACTTTTCTCTAAGATGTTTGGCAAAATATCCGGGTCCATTCAAGAGATTTTATCCAAATATCAAAAAACTGGAGCGCAAATTGATCGCATTACAGTGAAACTGGATCGCAGCAAAAATGGACTTATGAGCGATATACAGCTACTTGATAAGCTGTATGAAAATAATAAGGATTATTTTCACGCTCTAAATATATTTATTGCAGCAGGTGAATTGAAGCTGGATGAGATGCATGAAAAAACCATTCCTGAGCTAAAAAGGAAGGCGGAGGCATCCCAGGACCAAATGGCCTTTCAAGAGGTCAATGATATGATGCAGTTTGCGGATAGACTCGATAAACGCTTGCACGACTTGAAGCTAAGCCGTCAAATCACGATTCAAAGTGCACCACAAATTCGCTTGATTCAAAATACAAATCAGGCGCTTGTGGAAAAAATTCAGTCATCGATCATGACAGCCATCCCACTCTGGAAAAATCAAGTTGCGATTGCCTTAACACTCATCAGACAACGACACGCGGTGGAAGCACAAAAGCAAGTTTCGAAAACAACGAATGAACTTTTATTAAAAAATGCTGAAATGCTGAAAACAAATACGATTGAAACAGCAAAAGAAAATGAGCGCGGACTGGTTGATATTGAAACCTTAAAGAAAACACAAGCAAACTTAATTTCGACGCTGGAAGAAACGTTAAGAATTCAAGAAGAAGGCCGAACTAAACGCCGTCAGGCTGAGAATGAACTAATCTCTATGGAAAATGAATTACGTGAAAAACTGCTGAACCTAAAGGGCCCACAAAATTCTTAAAAAGTGGTAATCCTGAGGTAGACTGAAGGGAGCTGTTCCTAGGACAGACTCCCCTTTTTTAATAATATCAGTATTTATATGCTTGCCCCTTTTTTGTATTGAGGATATAGAAATTGCATGAAAACGTGCCGGAGTGTGTGAAAAACAGGAAAAGCGATCACGAAATTAAAAACAGAGATTCTATTTTTCTATATTTAAAGAGGATCTCTATCCGAAATTTTAAAGCCTCTTATAAAGTGAAACTTCCATCAGTGGGGGGGTTCGACGCACAGGACATGAAGCGTGCAGACGTTGTGATTGACGTCGCGCTTTTAGTCTGCCATTCATCCCCCACTGATGGTTAGTCACGCAGAGCCTGATTGATTTTTCTAATGGCTGAATCCCAAAGAAAAATCTTATTTCACTTATCACGCTCATAACGCCACGTCCTGTGGCTTCACCTGACTAGGACCTTAATCCCTCGTCGGACCTTTACGGACAGTTGATCTCCCACTTATCTTCTTCGTTTTCTCAGAAGGGAGTCTTATTGTCCGTTAAGAGTGGGATAAATCTACGAGAGCAGCCACCTCAACCAATCCCACCTTAAAAAAACATTTCGTAAAGCAAAAATTTATGCACTCGAAAGATTATTTGGGTAAAATAGAAATTAGCATAGTTTAGCTGGAGAGGAGAACTTCTATGAGTGAGCCATTGAGAAAAGAAGCTTCGCAACTTGAAGGCGCAGATCGAATTTGGACTCGTGATTTTATTTTAATTTGTTTGGCGAATTTTTTTGTCTTTTTAGGGTTTCAAATGACCTTGCCGACGATTCCGCTTTTTGTGGAGCATTTAGGTGGGAATGACCAACTAATCGGTTTTGTTGTCGGAATTTTTACTTTTTCGTCTCTTTTGATTCGCCCTTATGTGGGTCAAGCTCTTGAAACAAGAGGGAGAAAGTTTGTTTATTTAACTGGTCTTTTTGTGTTTGTCATTTCGATTTCCGCTTATTCATTTGCAGGAAGCATATTGTTTTTATTCCTCATGAGGATTGTTCAGGGACTGGGTTGGGGCTTTTCAACAACGGCCTCTGGGACGATTGCGACAGATTTCATTCCACCAAGTAAACGTGGGGAAGGCATGGGATATTACGGTTTATCAGGAAATCTTGCCTTGGCATTCGGTCCATCGTTGGGCTTGACGCTTGCGGGTTCGCTAACCTTTTTCCAGCTGTTTTTAATTTGTGCGGCACTTGGATTGACCGCTTTTCTTCTTTCTTCAAAAATCCGCTATAAAAAGGTCGAACCACATCATGCGGTTAAAACGAGCACTAAGAAATTCGATCTTTACGAAAAAAGTGCGCTTCCGCCATCCGTGCTGATGTTCTTTATTACGGTTACATTTGGGGGAATTGCTTCGTTCCTTCCCTTGTATACAGCTGAAAAAGAAATTTCAGGCATCCAAATTTATTTCTTTTTATATGCTTTGGCGTTATTGATTACCAGAACCTTTGCTGGAAAATTGTATGATCGAAGAGGACATACAGCAACTTTCATTCCTGGAGCTATTTTGATAGTGGGCGCGATGACTCTTCTGGCTTGGCTTCCAAATACAGGGGTTCTGTATATCGCTGCGATTCTATATGGTTTAGGATTTGGAACCATTCAACCGGCATTGCAGGCTTGGTCTGTAGAGGAATCTCCGCAAAATCGAAAAGGGATGGCAACTGCTACCTTTTACTCCTTTTTCGACTTAGGAATTGGCGTTGGTGCGATGTTCTTCGGGCAAATTGGACATTTGCTTGGATATAGCAGTATCTACATAACTTCCGCCATCTCTGTTGTGATTGCGATTTTGATTTATCTCTTCTTATTGATGAGAGGCCGTGCCGCTGGTGCCGCATAATCCTTCAGCATTTACCGATAAAAAAAGGATCTGACTCTGTTCGTCAGATCCTTTTTCATGGAATTACTTCCCGTCAAAAACTTCATTCCACTTTTCTTTCATTCTTTTCCCAAGAATAATCGTCGCATCGATGCCTTCATCAATTTTCTTCTTCCATTTTGGACTTTCTTCTTTAATATAACCACCGATTTCTTTTGCCGTCTTCTTAACTTGTTCGGTTTTCTTATCGATTTCTTCCGCCTGCTCCTGCTTGGTTTCTTCTTTTTCATTCAAACGAGTGCTGGCAGCTTCGACATTTAGAGAACCTGGTTTTTCGTACTTTATGGCCTTCTCCATGATGGAGCGGAAAATCGGAACGACCGTTTGTGAGCTGCTTGTTGATAAATAATGCTGTTGATCCGTTTTATCATAGCCCAGCCAAACGGCCCCAACGAGATTAGAGGTGTAGCCGACAAACCACTGATCCTTCGTACCATTAACGCTCCATGGGACCTGGGTGGATCCCGATTTACCGGCAATTTGGACACCGGATATATTAGTGGCTTTCCCTGTTCCGTTCTGTACGACATCTAAAAGCATGGATGTCATTTCTCTTGAGACGGCTTTACTTGTTACTTTCGTCGATTTTTCTTTTCGTTCCGCAATAATATTTCCTGTAGGCCCGACGATTTTTTTGATCAAATGCCCGTCATATTTTTTTCCTTCATTCGGGAAGGTGGAGTAGGACTCTGCTAATTGTAGAGGAGAAATCCCCTGATGCATGCCACCCAGTGCAATTCCTAAATAATGATCTTCTTTATCTAAAGGAATTCCGAATTTTTGCAAGGAAGCCATTCCTTTATCCAGACCGATTTTGTCTAATAACCAAACGGCTGGGACATTCAAGGATTCTTCGACGGCTTTATACATTGGCACTTCACCGGAAAAGGTCTTATCAAAGTTCTCCGGTTTATAGTTGCCAAAGGCCATTTCTTCATCTTTCAGAATAGAAGTATATTTATAGCCTTCCTCAAGTGCGGGAGTATAGACCGCGAGCGGCTTCAACGTAGACCCAGGCTGCGCTTTAATTTGGGTAGCCCGATTAAATCCACGGAAAACATAATCCCCCCGACCACCAACGAGTGCACGAACACCGCCCGTTTTCGGGTCAAGCAGGACGGAGCCACTTTGAACTAAGGTAGAATCTCCACTGCTTGGGAATAGGTAATCATTTTTATATACATTTTCCAAGGAGGATTGAAGGTTTTGATCCATTTCGGTGTAAATGCGATAGCCACGGGTCAAAATTTCATCCTGTGTTAAGCCATATTTCGTTATCGCTTCATTTAAAACTGCATCGGTGTAATAAGGATAGTCTCTTTTAATATAGCTTCCACCGCCATCCTCCAACGTAATTTTTTCATCAATCGCCTTTTGATATTCCTCTTCTGAAATATAGCCATATTGTTTCATTTGTCCAAGGACGACATTTCGCCGTTTAATGGCCTGGTCATAATGCCTGTTTGGGTCGTAGGCAGATGGCGCTTGCAATAAACCGGCAAGCAACGCTGCCTCACTAATGGACACATCCTGAATATTTTTATTGAAATATTTCTTAGAGGCTTGGTCAATTCCGTACGCCCCACTGCCAAAATAAACCTGATTTAAATACATTTCGAGAATTTCATCTTTCGTATAATGCTTCTCAATTTCAACGGCTAAAAATAATTCCTCAATTTTCCGTTTGTAGGTTTGTTCCGGTGACAGTAAAGCGTTCTTTGTGAGCTGTTGCGTTAAGGTACTCCCGCCACCGGTAATTTCTCCAGCAAAAAAGTTGTTGAAGAGAGCGCGGAAAATTCCGCTAAGATCAAAGCCGTTATGTTGATAAAAACGGTGATCCTCAATTGCCACAACCGCATTTTTAACATGATCCGGAAGGTCTTTAACGGAAATACCCTCTGTCCGGTTCGTCGATATCTTCCCTGCCACATCCCCGTCTTTATCATAAATAACAGCTGCTTGATTTAGTCCTTTTTTCAGCGATTCCACATTTGCTGATTTGGCCATAATCGCAAAAAATACAATCATTACTAAAATAAATGTTAACCCTATGAGTAAAAGGATCTTGGTTATATGCTTTCTCTTCCAAAACAATCTAAAAGCTTCCCAATAAGATCGCAATCGTTCTTTCATTTGTATAGACCTTTCTTCCTTCAATTTGTAAGCAACCTATCCATTATTTCATTTTAACTGTTGCTGCCCAAGCTGTCACTTTTAGAAAAAATGAAATTTGCCAAAAAGGGGCCTGTTCTTCTAATTAGACGGTCGATCGAGAGGATTTGATACATGAAAGGAGCAAAAACTGCTTTAAAAAATTGATGAATTGTTTGGATACTTTTCCTCTTTTCAACAAATGATATGGAAACAATAGGTCCAGTTGCTTTTTAAATTTTTTGCAGAGGGCAAAGGCTTTAAAAAGGTTGGAAGGGCGATGGGAATGAAGAGGATTGCGATAGTGCTTGCCGTTTTACTCATGATGATGACCGGGGAGAATGCTTTTTCTTTGAGCGGGATGGCCATTGATGAGGAATTATCACCAACAATGCAGGTTCGAATTCTGGAAACAACGGATTTGCATGCGCATTTAATGGATTACTTGTATAAAGAAGGAAAGCCATCCGTGGAGTTAGGACTAGTAAGAACGGCATCCTTAATTAGGCAGGCGCGGAGAGAGGCGCCAAATACACTGCTTTTTGATGATGGAGATTTGCTGCAGGGCAATGCGCTCGCGGACTATGTTGCCAATGAAAAAGGACTGATGCCGGGAGAGGTTCACCCCGTCATAAAGGCGATGAATTTATTGCATTATGATGCCGCAACTTTCGGCAATCATGAATTTAATTATGGACTTGAATTTTTAAATGATGCCATTGAGGAAGCCAATTTTCCTTACGTGAATGCCAATATTTATGTGGATGACCATAATGATCTCGAAATAGACGATGTTCATTATTACAATCCTTATGTGATTTTGAAAAGGACGATGGTTGATTCGAAAGGGAAAAAGCATAAGCTGAAAATTGGGGTACTTGGTTTAGTGACACCATTGATTATGTACTGGGATAGGGGAAAATTAATTGGAAATATCAAGGTGAAAAATATTGCACAAACTGCTGAAAACTATATTCCGATTATGAAACAAAAAGGCGCGGATATCATTATTGTTCTAGCACATAGCGGGATCGAGGCTGGTATTTCCGCCAATAATGATATCGAAAATACTATTTATCCTTTAAGTAAGGTACCAGGCATGGATGCGATTCTTTACGGGCATACCCACCATGTTTTTCCTGATGAAAATCGGACTTTCACCATTGATGGAATTGATATGAAAAAGGGAACCATTAACGGTGTGCCAGCCGTGCAAGCAGGGCGCTGGGGAAGTCATTTAGGAATCATTGACCTTCAGCTCGAAAAAATAAACGGGAAATGGCGGATCGTCCACTCCCAATCCTCCACACGCCCTATCGCTAAAAAAGTGGGTGGAAAAAGTATTCCCCTTGTTAAGCCAAGTGCCACTATTTTAAAAGCGGTAAAAAGAATTCATGAGGAGACACTGAAGAGAACTCAACGATAATTTTTAGGAAAAAATGCTTGGGACTCCAAGCATTCTTTCTAGGCTGTTACATCAATTCTTTAATGGAAAATAGGTGATGCTTCTCGAAATCACTAATAATATTAGAAGGCAGTAAAGTGCGTAACTGTTGTTTTGTCGCCCAAAGAAAATCAGAGTGTTCTTCTGAGAGAACGATTTTCTCGTTTTGGGTTTGACATAAATATGTAATGACTACCACTTGTCTCGTGGGCTCGGTATGGAAGGTAGATGCAAATAAGACTCTTTCAACTGTAACATCAATTCCGACTTCTTCCTGAATTTCTCGTTTTAAGGCATCTTCTAAATCCTCACCAAAGTCCAGCTTTCCACCCACACACTCCCAGGTCCCACCACCAACTCTGTCATTCAAGGACCTTTTCACAATTAATACTTTTCCCTTATAGAAAATAACTCCTTTTACGACTACGATTATTTGATTTGCATTTGACATGTATCGTCACTTCCTATTGAAATTTAGCTTTTATTATTTTTGGTGCTTTTATGAAAATGTCTTTTTTCAAAAAGGAGGAAGTTGGGATTTTTTTATTATCGTGATTGGAATTGCAGTTTATTCGCGACTTTTAAAATTTACTCGGGAGAATAGGACTTTTATTTGTGACTTCCAAATTTATTTGTATTGTTCATGAAAAATCAATTCATTAGCGAAAGCCAGATATTCCTTGTGAAAAAGCACCTTTATCTCGCCCTCTTTTTCATCCCATTTTTGAAAAAACAAAAATGCTCGCGGAAATCCCAATTTATTCGCGAAAATAAGACTTTTATTCGCGACTTTTAAAATTTACTCGCGAAAATAAGACTTTTATTGATGACGTAAAATAGTTTGTGTAAGAAAAATCATAGACAAAAAAAAGAAGACAAAGTACTCTCGGTTTGTCCAGAACCTTAATGAGAGGAGACTTTGTCTTATGTCTAACACTAATATACCT
>NZ_JBHKFI010000024.1:0-62133 GCF_042263505.1 Cytobacillus sp. Hz8
CAAATGGAATGGTGGCCATATTCAACAATGGGCTATGGTGATGAATCAACTACTCCTTCATGACCATCTTAAAGATCGTGTGTTAAGGTACTTAGAATAACTTACACACTTTAATTGACAAGCCCTATTATCACTTATAAGAATAAAACCTAGTAATTGTACCCAAGTACAAAAGAAGTTAGCGAAACTTAGCCTCCAAATTTCACCTTTCATTTATAATATCCGAAAATCCCTTATCTAAAAAAATAATTCCTTAGGCTTCATAAAAGAACACATTTCCCTTCTATCTAATACACCCCGTCTTCATCAAACACAAATACCACCCTTCTTTTTTTATTTCTTGCTGTTTCATAAAGGATTTTTTTAAAAAAAGAAAGAACTTATTTAATAAAGAATTATTAAAAATATAGTAATCCCTTTTATATAATATGATCTGGCTGTAAAATTTTTGCTCGATGTTTGGGTTAGTTTCAAATGGAGAGAATAGTAAAGTATGTTCATTTGCAATGGGACAATTAGGTATTGTATAATTAATGTCAAATATAGTCAAAGTCAGATTGAGGGGGGAGGACTGGTGAGAAATATTTCCGATATTATTGAAAGCTATTTGAAAAAGGTATTAGAAATGAGTGAAAGGGAAATTGTGGAAATTAAGCGTAGTGAAATTGCTGATAAATTTCAATGTGTGCCATCCCAAATCAATTATGTTATTAATACACGTTTTACGATTGAAAAAGGGTATATTGTTGAAAGTAAGCGTGGAGGCGGAGGCTACATTCGAATTATGAAGGTGCAGTCATACGATTATGCTCATTTAATTGATCAATTGCTTTCTTTGATACAGGATAGAATTTCCCAAAATAGCGCAGAAAGTGTTATTTTGCGATTAGTAGAAGAAGAGGTAATTACACATAGGGAAGCGAAGATTATGTTGAGTGTTATCGATCGCTCGGTTCTCTATATTGACCTTCCATATAGAGATGAGCTACGTGCTCGGATGTTAAGAGCGATGCTAACGACAATCAAGTATAAGTAATGCAAGTGGGCAAATGAGGTGAAATGAATGATTTGTCAAGAATGTAATGAAAGACCAGCGACATTGCATTTTACAAAGATAAATAATGGTCAAAAGACAGAATTCCATCTATGTGAAAAATGTGCTCAGGAAAAGGGGGAAAGTGCCATTTTAGGGAGTAATAATGGCTTTTCCATCAATAATTTATTAGCAGGATTATTAAATATTGAACCTCCATTTCAGGCAACAAAACAAACGCCAATTTACCAGGATCATATCTTACAATGTGACCATTGTTCCATGACCTATCAACAATTCATCCAAGTTGGGCGTTTTGGTTGTGCTCATTGTTATGAATCATTTCAAGAACAGTTAAAACCTATTCTTAGACGCTTGCATAGTGGAAACTGGACACATATTGGGAAAATTCCAAAACGAATTGGAGGAAAGTTGCATATTCGCAAAGAGCTTGAAGAATTAAAGCAAAGCTTGAAGGATTTAATTGTTCGAGAGGAGTTTGAAAGTGCAGCAATGGTAAGGGACCAAATTCGTTCTTTAGAAAGTCAGATAAACGAAAGTAACGAAGGAGGGGAATAGTTTGTCATTAGAACGTTTTTTAAATCAAGCAGTTAGTTCTTGGATGAGTTCAGAAGGTCCGGATTCGGATATTGTTCTAAGTTCTCGGATTCGTTTAGCAAGAAACCTGAATGAATACAAATTCCCCACTTTAATTACAAATGAGGAAGCGAAGCAAATTATTGATTTATTTTCTAAAAAAGCATCAACTGGTAACTTTCAGGGAGTGGGCTCATTCGAATTATTAAAAATGGATGAAATTCAGCCCCTGCATAAGAGAGTTTTAGTAGAAAAGCATTTAATTAGCCCAAATTTAGCTGAGAGTTCGAGTTATGGGGCATGCCTACTTTCAGAAAATGAAGAAATAAGTGTGATGATTAATGAGGAGGATCATATCCGAATTCAATGCTTATTTCCTGGATTTCAAATATCCGAAGCACTTAATATGGCCAATCAAATTGATGATTGGCTAGAGGAAGATGTGAATTATGCATTTGACGAAAAAATTGGATATTTAACAAGTTGCCCGACTAATGTAGGAACAGGTTTACGTGCTTCTGTGATGATGCATTTGCCTGCTCTTATTTTAACTCACCAAATGAATCAAATTATTCCCGCGATTAATCAGCTTGGACTGGTGGTTCGAGGGATTTATGGTGAAGGAAGTGAGGCCCTTGGTAATATATTTCAAATCTCCAATCAAATTACATTAGGAAAATCAGAACAAGATATTGTCGAAGATCTAAAAAGTGTGGTTAGTCAGCTTATTTCACAAGAAAGGTCAGCAAGGGAAGCATTAGCGAAAACTTCTAACATACAATTAGAAGACAGGGTATTTCGTTCTTATGGGATATTATCCAATTCCCGCATAATTGAAACGAAGGAAGCTGCAAGATGTTTATCCGATGTTAGACTTGGTATTGATATGGGATATATTAAGAATATTTCTAAAAATATATTAAATGAATTAATGATTTTGACTCAACCAGGTTTTTTACAGCAATATGCTGGTGGTCCATTAAGACCAAACGAGCGTGATATTCGTCGTGCCTTATTAATTAGAGAAAGAATCAGAATGGAAAACGAATAGAAAAAGGAGGAAGAGAAAATGATGTTTGGACGTTTTACGGAAAGAGCACAAAAGGTTCTCGCTTTAGCTCAAGAAGAAGCAATTCGATTAGGGCATAACAATATTGGAACGGAACATATTTTACTCGGACTTGTTCGTGAAGGCGAAGGAATTGCTGCAAAAGCTTTATATGCACTTGGGTTAGGCTCAGATAAGGTGCAAAAAGAAGTGGAGAATTTAATTGGTCGCGGTCAAGATGTATCGCAAAGCATTCATTATACCCCTAGAGCTAAAAAGGTGATTGAACTTTCAATGGATGAAGCTCGCAAATTGGGTCATTCTTATGTGGGCACAGAGCATATTTTACTTGGATTGATTCGTGAAGGCGAAGGGGTAGCA
This sequence comes from Cytobacillus sp. Hz8, assembly GCF_042263505.1. NCBI lineage: Bacteria > Bacillati > Bacillota > Bacilli > Caryophanales > Bacillaceae > Cytobacillus > Cytobacillus sp. Hz8. The sequence goes on from NZ_JBHKFI010000024.1 coordinate 3,060, forward strand.
GCTAGAGTATTGAATAATTTAGGCGTGAGTTTAAACAAAGCACGTCAGCAGGTTCTTCAACTTTTAGGAAGTAATGAAACAGGGAATCATCAAGCTGGATCCCCTTCTAATGTGAATACCCCAACCCTTGATAGCTTAGCTAGAGATTTAACGGCAACAGCTAGGGAAGGCAGCCTCGATCCGGTTATTGGCAGAAGCAAAGAAATTCAACGGGTGATTGAAGTATTAAGTAGAAGAACGAAAAATAATCCGGTCTTAATCGGAGAACCTGGAGTAGGGAAAACGGCAATTGCTGAAGGTCTTGCTCAACAAATTGTCGATAATGAGATTCCTGAGATTCTTCGAGATAAACGAGTTATGACTCTTGATATGGGAACAGTGGTTGCAGGAACAAAATATCGCGGAGAATTTGAGGACCGTTTGAAAAAGGTAATGGATGAAATTCGCCAGGCAGGAAATATAATCTTATTTATTGATGAGCTACACACCTTAATTGGAGCAGGAGGTGCTGAGGGTGCGATCGATGCATCCAATATTTTAAAACCTTCCTTAGCTCGTGGAGAGCTGCAGTGTATTGGGGCAACGACTCTTGACGAGTATCGTAAATATATTGAAAAGGATGCGGCGTTAGAAAGACGCTTCCAGCCGATTATGGTTGATGAACCTACAAGTGAAGAATCAATTCAAATACTAAAAGGATTACGCGATCGATACGAAGCACATCATAGAGTATCCATCACAGATGCGGCCATTGATGCGGCTGTTAAATTATCGGATCGGTATATTTCCGATCGTTTTTTACCAGATAAAGCAATTGATTTAATTGATGAAGCAGGTTCAAAGGTGCGACTACGCTCTTACACTACCCCTCCAAATTTAAAAGAGTTAGAGCAAAAACTTGAATCTGTACGCAAGGAAAAGGATGCGGCCGTACAAAGTCAGGAATTTGAAAAAGCTGCTTCTTTGAGAGATACAGAGCAACGTTTACGTGAACAGCTTGAGGAAACAAAGAAGGGTTGGAAGGAGAAACAGGGGCAGGAAAACAGTGAGGTTACCGTTGAAGATATTGCGAATGTCGTATCTAGCTGGACGGGAATTCCCGTTTCAAAATTAGCACAAACGGAAACAGAAAAATTATTAAAACTCGAAGATATTTTACATGATCGAGTAATTGGTCAAGAAGAAGCAGTCATTGCAATCGCAAAAGCTGTTCGCCGTGCACGCGCAGGATTAAAGGATCCAAAACGTCCAATTGGTTCGTTCATCTTCTTAGGACCAACTGGTGTTGGGAAAACAGAACTTGCTCGAGCGCTAGCGGAAGCAATGTTTGGAGACGAGGATGCTATGATTCGGATTGATATGTCTGAATACATGGAGAAACATTCGACTTCTCGTCTCGTTGGGTCCCCTCCAGGATATGTTGGTTATGAAGAAGGTGGACAATTAACAGAAAAGGTCCGTAGGAAACCTTATTCTGTTGTGCTATTAGATGAAATCGAAAAGGCTCATCCAGATGTTTTTAATATTCTTCTCCAAGTATTAGAGGATGGCCGCTTAACAGATTCTAAAGGTAGAACGGTTGATTTTCGAAATACTGTTCTAATTATGACCTCTAACGTTGGGGCGCAGGCGTTAAAACGCAATAAATATGTTGGATTTAATATTCAAGATGGAGAGCAGGATTACAAAGATATGAAAGGAAAAGTAATGGAAGAGTTGAAAAAAGCCTTCCGCCCAGAATTCCTAAATCGTATTGATGAAATCATTGTTTTCCATGCTTTAGAGAAAAAGCACTTAAAAGAGATCGTAACCTTAATGTCAGAGCAATTAACCAAGCGTTTAAAAGAGCAAAATATTGTGTTGGAATTATCTGATACAGCAAAAGAGAAAATTGCGGATGAAGGCTATGATCCTGAATATGGTGCCCGTCCATTACGAAGGGCAATCCAAAAACATATTGAGGATCGCTTATCGGAGGAATTATTAAAAGGAACCGTGTTAACTGGTCAAAATATTTTAATTAATGTTGAAAATGGAGAATTTGTTGTAAAAATAGGTGAAGTAGTCAATAAGTAATATAAGCCGTAAGTTCTATTTTTAAATATTTTGTTAAAAAATGAAACTAATTTAAGAAGGTACACGTTATATAATACGTGTGCCTTCTCATTTTAAGGTCTTAAATATTAAATGGAATTATTTGATTTTTAGATATAGATTTCAGTCTGGATTGAAAAGAGGTAGGAAATTTTTGGCGAAACGAAAGACGAAATTTATGTGTCAGGAATGTGGGTATGAATCTCCAAAGTGGATGGGGAAATGTCCGGGTTGTGGACAGTGGAACAAAATGGTGGAAGAGGTAGAAAAGGTGACCTCTCCAAGAAGAGGGGCCTTTTCTCATTCACAGGGCTCTGCTGTTGTGTCAAAGCCAATGCCTATTACATCCGTTGAAACAGAAAGTGAACCACGCATACATACTGATTTATTAGAATTAAATCGTGTTTTGGGCGGTGGGATCGTTAAAGGATCATTAGTGCTGATTGGTGGAGACCCAGGGATTGGAAAATCAACCCTTCTTTTGCAGGTATCCTCGCAGTTAGCAAATAAAAATCATTCAACTCTTTATATTTCTGGAGAAGAGTCATTAAGGCAAACAAAATTAAGGGCAGAAAGATTAGGGGTGTCTTCTGATAAATTATTAGTTTACTCTGAAACGAATCTTGATGATATCAATCAAACGATTGAAGAGGTGAACCCGTCTTTTGTTATCATTGACTCGATTCAGACCATCTTTCATCCCGATGTCACTTCTGCTCCAGGGAGTGTCTCTCAGGTAAGAGAATGTACAGCCGAATTAATGCGAATTGCAAAAACAAAAGGAATTGCGATATTCATTGTCGGGCATGTTACAAAAGAAGGCTCTATTGCAGGCCCAAGGTTACTGGAACATATGGTAGATACGGTTTTATATTTTGAAGGGGAACGTCATCATACCTATCGAATATTACGGGCAGTGAAGAATCGATTTGGATCAACGAATGAAATGGGTATCTTCGAAATGAAGGAATCAGGATTAGAGGAAGTAGAAAATCCATCGGAGATTTTCTTAGAAGAACGCTCTGAAGGAGCTTCGGGCTCAACGGTTGTTGCCTCAATGGAAGGAACACGCCCTGTTTTAGTTGAGATTCAGGCGCTGATCTCGCCAACCAGCTACGGGAATCCTAGGAGAATGGCAACAGGGATTGACCATAATCGAGTATCTTTATTAATGGCCGTATTGGATAAAAGAATTGGAATGCTTTTGCAAAATCAAGACGCTTATCTTAAGGTAGCGGGTGGAGTCAAAATTGACGAACCAGCGATTGATTTAGCCATTGCTGTGAGTATTGCTTCTAGCTTTCGAGATCAGCCGACAAGAACAACAGATTGCATTATTGGTGAGGTTGGACTGACGGGTGAAGTTCGTAGGGTTTCACGAATTGAGCAAAGAGTTCAGGAGGCTGCAAAGCTTGGATTTGAAAGGGTCATTTTGCCTGCCAATAATATTGGAGGGTGGAATGTTCCTAAGGGAATTAAACTAATAGGTGTTTCTTCTGTTTATGAAGCTCTTCAGGCGGCATTAGGAGGATAGAGAAAGTGGAGAATAAGAAGCTTAGCGAAATGACGATGAGTGAAATTCTGCAATTTATTGCACCAGGCACACCCATTCGTGAAGGGATTGAAAATGTCCTTCGGGCTAATACGGGTGGACTCATTGTGTTGGGCTACAATGATAAGGTAAAGTCAATCGTTGATGGGGGATTTCAAATTGATTGCGGCTTTTCTCCTAGCTACTTATATGAGTTGGCTAAAATGGATGGAGCGATTATTTTGAATGAGAGTGGTAGCAAAATATTATTTGCCAATGCCCAGCTTGCACCCGATCCAAGTATTCCATCCTCTGAAACCGGAATGCGCCATCGTACGGCGGAGAGAGTGGCGAGACAAACAAAAGCCTTAGTGATCGCCATCTCACAGCGTCGAAATGTCATCACGTTATATCAAGGGAATATTCGTTATGCCCTAAGAGATATTGCTGTAATCATTACAAAGGCTAATCAAGCAATTCAAACACTGGAGAAATATAAGGTGGTCTTAGAGCAAAGTATTGCAAGTTTAAGTATTCTAGAGTTTGAAGAGATTGTCACTTATACAGATGTTTTGCAGGTTTTTCACCGGTTTGAAATGGTTTTTCGGATTAAAAATGAGCTCTTAACGTATTTAAATGAATTAGGTACAGAAGGTAGATTGATTCGACTGCAAATGAATGAAATCTTGACTAATTTAGAGCATGAAGTGGGATTGATTATCAAAGACTATTCCCATTCTCGTGAAATCAAGCCTTCTGATATGTTAAAGCGTCTGCAGGATCTTTCATCGGGTGATCCTTTAGAGGATTTAACTATCTTAAAACTATTAGGATATCAAGGCTATATCCATATGGATGAGTATAAATGTCCAAGAGGATATCGGGTTCTTCACCGAATCCCGCGACTACCGCCAATTATTATTGAAAACTTGATTGATCGTTTTCAGGAACTGCCGAAAATTGTCGCTTCCTCTGTTGATGAATTGGATGATGTTGAAGGAATTGGAGAAGTCAGGGCTAGAAAAATCAAAGATGGTTTGCAGCTATTAAAAGAACAGCTTGTAGCCGATAGACAAATATAAATAGGCTCTTGAATTTAGTAAATATTTGTGGTAAAATTGGTAATTTAATTATTTGACACTCCATTTCTCAGGTGCTACCCTAAGGGTGTAATTATGTAAATTTAGTAATTATCGGTGACTAGTGGATTGTGAAGTATTATGTATATGGCTATAATATTTCAAAACAATAACAAATGGTAAAAATGTCTGTTACATGAGGTTTCAATTTTATGGATTTGATTATAATGAATATAAGGAGGTGAAAAGATGTTAAAACGAATTGTTCAAGCTTGTTTTGTGATAACAGGAGGAACTCTTGGAATCATTTTAATGCCAATTTTATATACGCGTTGGAACTTAAATGATGTTTCCCTTATTAATAATCCTTATGTTTCCGCCATTATAGGTGCAATCATTTTTTATTTAATAACTTTTTGGGCGGTTGATTATGTTGTAGACTTTGTGAAATGGTTAGAAGAGTCTCTCGTCAAAGCTCCCATTACAGATCTAATCTTCGGTAGCGTTGGGTTAGGATTTGGATTAGTTATTGCTTTTTTAGTAGGTTATGCACTTAATGCAATTGAAGTTCCAATTGTGAATACCGTGGCACCTATCTTGTTAACCCTCCTTTTTGGCTATTTAGGTTTTCAAGTTGGATTTAAGAAACGGGATGAATTACTAACTCTTTTCGCAAGTAGGAAAAAGAAAAGTGGAGAAGAGGAAACCGACAAAAAGGCAAATCAAAAACTTAAATTATTAGATACAAGTGTTATTATCGATGGTCGGATTGCGGATATTTGTCAAACAGGCTTTCTTGAAGGGACTATTGTAATTCCACAGTTTGTCTTGGAGGAGCTACAGCATATAGCTGATTCTTCGGATGTTTTAAAACGTAATCGCGGGCGTAGAGGTCTTGATATACTAAATCGAATTCAGAAAGAGCTTTCCATTAAGGTAGAAATTTATGAAGGCGACTTTGAGGATATTCAAGAGGTTGATAGTAAACTTGTAAAATTAGCGAAGATTACAAATGGCATTGTTGTGACAAATGATTTTAATTTAAATAAAGTTTGTGAACTACAAAAGGTCGCCGTTTTAAATATTAATGATTTGGCTAATGCGGTTAAACCGGTTGTTTTACCAGGGGAAGAAATGCATGTACAAGTAATCAAGGATGGAAAAGAGCATAATCAAGGTGTAGCTTATCTAGATGATGGAACGATGATTGTCGTGGAAGATGGCCGTGATTATATCGGAAAGCATATCGATGTTCTTGTGACAAGCGTCTTGCAAACTTCGGCTGGCCGGATGATTTTTGCGAAACCCAAATTGTTAGAAAAAGCGTTGTAATCTAGATAGGAGTTTTTTATATGGCTTATCAAGTCATTATTCCTGCAGCTGGTCAAGGAAAGAGAATGGGAGCGGGAAAGAATAAGTTATTTTTGGAAATTAATAATATTCCTGTTTTCATTCTTACGTTATCCGTTTTTGAGAAAGACGAGCAATGTCATGGGATATTTTTAGCGATTCATCCTGATGACAGAAGACAGTTTGAATTTTTAATCCAAAAATATCACATTACAAAGGTTCGAGCACTTGTAGAAGGTGGTAAGGAAAGACAGGATAGCGTGTATGCTGCATTAAAGCAGGTGAAGGACGATGGAATAGTTCTTGTTCATGATGCGGCAAGACCATTTATAGACCTACCTCTTATTCATAAGCTGACAAAAGTAACGGAAATGACGGATGCCGCTGTTATTGCTGTACCTGTTAAAGATACCATTAAAAAGGTACTCAATAATCGAGTCATTGAGACAATTGAACGATCTAGCTTGTGGGCCATTCAAACCCCACAAGCTTTTCGTTTGTCATTACTTCTTCGGGCACATCTGAAGGCTGAGCAGGAAGGAATGATCGGAACAGATGATGCGAGCTTAGTGGAACACCTTCCTCATCCCGTTGCAATCGTGGAAGGGAACTATGATAATATTAAGCTGACAACACCAGAAGATTTATTCTTTGCCGAAGCAATTTTAAAGAAAAGACAAAATGAATAGAAGGAGAATCTTATGTTTAGGATTGGACAAGGTTTCGATGTGCATCAGTTAATAGAAGGACGTCCCCTTATTATTGGTGGAATTCAAATTCCTTATGAAAAAGGGTTGTTAGGTCATTCAGATGCAGATGTTCTTTTACATACGATTGCGGATGCTGTTCTAGGGGCTATTGGGGAAGGTGATATAGGTCGGCATTTCCCTGATACAGACCCAGCCTTCAAAGATGCAGATTCTGCTAAATTATTGACGCATGTTTGGGGCATTGTGAAAGCAAAGGGTTATGAACTCGTGAATGCTGATTGTACCATTATTGCGCAAAGGCCAAAAATGGCTCCATATATCGAAAAAATGAGAGATCGAATTGCTGAATTGCTTGAAACAAATATGGATCAAATCAATGTAAAGGCAACAACAACAGAGAAACTCGGGTTTACCGGAAGAGGAGAGGGAATTGCTTCACAAGCTGTGGTTTTATTGAAAAAGGTTGATTAATTTTCCCTTTATATCAGAAATGACGAGTGGTAAAATGAATCACGTACTGTATTTCGTATAGTCATGGAGGAATGGAAAGATGTCGAATCAAATTCGTGTGCGTTATGCTCCGAGTCCAACAGGACATTTACATATTGGGAATGCCCGTACTGCTTTATTTAATTATTTATTTGCTCGGAATCAAGGCGGAAAATTTATTATCCGCATCGAAGATACTGATAAAAAACGCAATATCGCTGGTGGAGAAGAAAGCCAATTAAAATATTTAAAATGGCTAGGAATGGATTGGGATGAAGGGGTTGATGTCGGTGGAGAATATGGCCCTTATCGTCAATCTGAACGCAATGATATTTACAAAAAATATTATGAAGAGCTGCTGGAAAAGGGTTTAGCCTATAAATGCTATTGTACGGCTGAAGAATTAGAAGCAGAACGTGAAGCTCAAAGTGCGGAAGGCAATGATATGGCGGGATATTCAGGTAAATGCCGCCACCTGTCAGAAAGTGAAATTGCAGCACTTGAAGCAGAAGGAAGAAAACCGAGCATCCGCTTCCGTGTTCCAGAAGGAAAAGTATATTCTTTTACGGACATGGTGAAAGGAGATGTTTCCTTTGAATCGGATGGAGTCGGTGGAGATTTTGTTATCGTTAAGCAAGATGGAACTCCAACGTATAATTTTGCTGTTGCAGTAGACGATCACTTGATGGAGATTTCTCATGTCCTTCGCGGAGATGATCATATTTCAAATACGCCAAAACAATTAATGATCTATGAAGCACTGGGCTTTGATCCTCCAATATTTGGTCATATGACATTAATCGTGAATGAAAGCAGAAGGAAATTAAGTAAGCGGGATGAGTCTATTATTCAATTTATTGAACAATATGAGGAATTAGGCTATTTACCAGATGCTTTGTTTAACTTTATTACTTTACTTGGATGGTCTCCTGCTGGGGAACAAGAAATATTCACCAGAGATGAATTTATTGAAATTTTTGATGCGAATCGTTTATCGAAATCACCAGCCTTATTTGATAAACAAAAGCTCACCTGGATGAATAACCAATACATGAAGAAGCAGGATCTCGAAACAGTCATTGAGCTAGCTGTTCCGCATTTAGTAAAGGCAGGACTTGTTAGTGAACAAATGAATGCTGTGGAATCTGAGTGGGTACATCATTTAGTAGCCCTTTATCATGATCAGATGAGTTATGGTGCTGAAATTGTAACTTTATCTCAATTATTCTTTAAGGAAGACCTTGAGATGGAGGAAGAGGCTAAAGATGTTTTGGCAGGAGAGACAGTGCCTGTTGTCTTAAAGGCATTCTTACAGGAAATTAATCAAATAGAAGAGTTTGAAGATGTAGCGATTAAAGCCGCAATTAAAGCTGTTCAAAAGGAGACCGGTCAAAAAGGTAAAAACTTATTCATGCCTATTCGTGTGGCAACAACAGGCCAAACACATGGACCGGATCTTCCAAAAGCGATTTCCTTACTTGGGAAAGAAAAAGTTAATAAACGGATTATGAGCATTTTAGGTTAACATATTGCGAAAAATATAATATAGTAATAGTAATAATTTCACTAACAAAAAATGATGATGAGGAAAAGTAAAAAAGCGACTGTCTTATAGAGAGAACCATCACCGGCTGAAAATGGTTTAGACCTCTCGCTTTTTGAAGTGCCCCTCTGAGTCCCTTTTCGAAAAGCAGTCAACTGCCAGTAGATTTGGGCGGATCCCTCCGTTACAAGGCTAGAGTTGAGACTTTATTTAATGAGGTCTAATCAGAGTGGAACCGCGCAAGGCAAGCGTCTCTGTCATTTTTGACAGGGGCGTTTTTTTTTACAATAGGGGTTTGATGTTTGCCGCACTCTTTGGGGCAATGATGAATGGATGATTTGTTTTTAGGGGGCAACCACGAATGACATAATTTTTAATATGATTGGAGGGGAGCAATAATGTTTACAATGCTTAAAGAGGATATTGAGGTTGTCTTTGAGCAAGACCCTGCTGCAAGAACCTATTTTGAAGTAATTTTAACCTATTCTGGTTTACATGCAATCTGGGCGCATCGAATTGCCCATGCTTTATATAAAAGAAAGTGGTTCTTTCTTGCAAGAGTACTATCACAAGCCAGCCGTTTTTTTACAGGGATCGAAATTCATCCAGGTGCAACAATAGGACGGCGTTTTTTCATTGACCATGGAATGGGCGTAGTGATTGGCGAAACGTGTGAAATTGGCGACAATGTTTCGGTGTTCCAAGGTGTAACTCTTGGGGGAACAGGGAAGGAGAAAGGAAAGAGACACCCAACTATTCAAGATAACTGTTTAATTGCGACAGGTGCTAAAGTATTAGGTTCTATTACAGTTGGGGAGAATTCAAAAATAGGTGCGGGATCGGTTGTTTTAAAAGATGTTCCCTCTAATTCAACGGTGGTTGGCATTCCAGGAAGAGTCGTTATTCAAGATGGTGTAAGAATTGGTAAGGATCTGAATCATTGTGATTTACCGGACCCAGTGGCGGATCGTTTTAAAGAACTTGAAAGTGAAATGTTGAAATTAAAGGCTGAACTAGAGGAACTTAAGCATGAAAGGAGCATACCAAGTGGCAATTAAACTATATAATACGATGACGAGAAAAAAGGAAACCTTTGTCCCTCTTGAGGAGGGAAAGGTAAAGATGTATGTGTGCGGTCCGACCGTTTATAACTATATTCATATAGGGAATGCAAGACCTGCCATTGTATTTGATTCGGTTAGAAGATATTTAGAATTTAGGGGCTATGATGTGCAGTTCATCTCAAACTTTACGGATGTCGACGATAAGCTAATTAGAGTGGCAAATGAACTAGGTGAAACTGTCCCAACAATTGCCGACCGCTTTATAAAAGCATATTTTGAGGATGTTTCAGCGCTTGGCTGCCAGAAAGCGGATGCCCATCCTAGGGTAACGGAAAGTATGGATATTATTATTGAATTTATTCAAGCCTTGATTGATAAGGGATATGCTTATGAATCAGAAGGAGATGTATACTACCATACTCGTAAATTTAATGAATATGGAAAGCTTTCTCATCAATCTATTGATGATCTTCGTTCAGGGGCGCGTATTGCGGTAGGAGAAAAGAAAGATGATGCGCTTGATTTTGCCTTATGGAAGGCAGCGAAAGAGGGCGAAATTTATTGGGAGAGCCCATGGGGAAAAGGAAGACCCGGTTGGCATATTGAATGCTCTGCCATGGTGAAAAAATATTTAGGTGATACGATCGATATCCATGCTGGAGGACAGGACTTAGCTTTCCCTCATCATGAAAATGAAATTGCACAGTCAGAGGCCTATACAGGAAAAACATTTGCTAAGTATTGGATGCATAATGGTTATATTAATATTGATAATGAAAAGATGTCCAAGTCTTTAGGCAACTTTGTACTAGTCCATGACATTATTAAAAAGCATGACCCACAAGTGTTAAGATTTTTTATGTTATCTGTTCACTATCGTAATCCGATTAACTATACAGAGGAATTGTTGGAGAACACGGCTTCTGCATTAGAACGATTGAAAACCTCTTATCAAAATCTTAAGTATCGCAAGGAATCCAGTGCGAATTTAACGGATAATAATCAAAAGTGGTTATCTCAGATTTCAGATTTACATGAACAGTTTATTCGCGAAATGGATGATGATTTTAATACAGCTAACGGGATTTCCGTTCTATTCGAGCTATCCAAATTAGCAAATTATTATTTAATGGAGAAAAATACGGCGTCTGATGTGATTGATGCCTTTATGAAAGAGTTTGCTGCTCTGTTTCAGGTGTTAGGGCTAGAACTTGAAAAAGAAGAATTACTAGATGCGGAAATTGAAGCGTTAATTGAAAAAAGGATCCAAGCAAGAAAAGATCGTGATTTTCAATTATCTGACCAAATACGAGATCAGCTAAAAGACATGAACATTATTTTAGAAGATACTCCTCAAGGTACAAGGTGGAAAAGAGGGTAAATCATGTTTGAAAGTCATAATATCGATGCGAAGCAATTGAATAGCCTAGCACTTGCTTACATGGGTGATTCTGTTTTTGAAATATATGTAAGAGAGCACTTATTACAATTAGGGAAAGTTAGACCGAATCAGTTGCATAGAGAGGCAACTAGATATGTATCAGCAAAGGCGCAGTCATCGATTGTCCATTATCTTCTTGAAGAGGGTTTGTTAAGTGAAGAAGAGATAGCGATTGTCAAAAGAGGCAGAAATGCCAAATCAGGTACGGTTCCGAAAAATACCGATGTGCAAACTTATCGATATAGTACCGCTTTTGAGGCTTTACTCGGTTCCTTATATTTACTCGGTGAAGAGAAACGTTTAAAGCAATTGATTGCGATTGCTTTTGAGCATGTAGAAAAGAAAGGAGGAGTCATGAAATGAATCAAGATTTTATCATCGGAAAGAACCCAGTAATAGAAGCGTTAAAATCGAGTCGGGATATCAATAAAATTTTAATAGCAGAAGGGTCTCAGAAAGGTCAAATGCAGCAAGTGATTGGGATGGCTAAGGAATTAAATGTGCTTGTTCAATTTGTCCCTAAGAAGAAAATTGATCAATTAGTAGAAGGTAATCATCAGGGAGTAGTAGCACAAGTTGCTGCCTATGAATATGCAGAATTGGATGATCTATTTCAAGCAGCAGAAGCAAAGAATGAAACTCCGTTCTTTCTTTTGTTAGATGAGGTTGAGGATCCACATAATTTAGGTTCTATTATGAGAACGGCAGATGTTGTAGGAGCACATGGAATTATTATTCCTAAGCGAAGAGCGGTAGGTTTAACCTCTACCGTTGCTAAGGCATCAACAGGAGCCATTGAGTATATTCCGGTGGTCCGTGTGACGAATATGTCGAGAACGATTGATGAACTAAAGGAGCGAGGGATCTGGATTGCCGGAACAGATGCAAAAGGCAAAGAGGATTATCGTCAATTTGATGGTACTCTCCCACTAGGTTTAGTCATCGGAAGTGAAGGAAAAGGAATGGGGCGCTTAGTTCGTGATAAATGCGATTTTCTTATTTACCTCCCAATGGCAGGACATGTGACCTCGTTAAATGCTTCTGTAGCGGCTGCGTTACTCATGTATGAGGTATATCGTAAACGTCATCCACTAGAGGGATAAAAATGGACATCCTTTTAGTTGATGGTTATAACATTATTGGGGATTGGCCGGAATTAAAAGTATTAAAAAACAAGGATTTAGCTGCAGCAAGAGACCGTTTAATTGAAAAAATGGCTGAGTATCAGGCGTATTCTGGCTATCGTGTCATTGTTGTTTTTGATGCACAGTTTGTTAAAGGGAATGCTAAAAAGATGAAAAATAGCAAAGTAGAGGTCCTGTTTACAAAAACAAATGAGACGGCAGATGAAAGAATTGAAAAGCTTGCGATTAGCCTTAATAACCGAAAAACGCAAATTCATGTCGCAACTTCGGATTATACCGAGCAATGGGCTATTTTTGGACAAGGAGCTTTACGAAAATCAGCACGAGAACTTTTAAATGAGATGGAATCGGTTGAAAAGAGGATAGAGAGTAAGGTGAAAAAAATTCAAGAAAGAAAGCCAGCATCGAAAATTCCGTTAAGTAATGAAGTTGCAGAAATTTTCGAAAAATGGCGCAGAGGGAAGTGATCACTTGTTGACGCTTACAAAACACCTACTGTATAATATTTCTATCTATGCTTGTGCGGTCAGGGGGATCCTTAAAGTGAGTGCGGAGTACCAGACAAAAATCAACGAAAAATATATTAACTATATCCAGTATGAAGATGAAGAATTAGTTGATTTAGTGCACAAAGGCGAAAGTGACGCATTAGACTACTTAATTCACAAATATCGCAATTTTGTACGGGCAAAGGCAAGAACATACTTCTTAATTGGGGCGGATAAGGAGGATATAGTCCAAGAGGGGATGATTGGGCTATATAAGGCCATTCGTGATTTTAAAGAGGACAAGCTTACTTCATTCAAAGCTTTCGCTGAGCTTTGTATAACAAGGCAAATAATTACAGCGATTAAAACAGCAACTAGGCAAAAGCATATCCCTTTAAATTCGTATGTTTCATTGGATAAGCCGATTTATGATGAAGAATCTGATCGAACGCTAATGGATGTTATTTCTGGTACAAAAGTAATGGACCCTGAAGAGTTAATTATCAACCAAGAGGAATTTGATCAGATAGAAATTAAAATGTCTGAGTTGCTTAGTGATTTAGAACGTAAGGTTCTTTCACTTTATTTGGATGGGCAATCGTACCAAGAGATTTCTGAAGAGTTGAATCGCCATGTGAAATCAATTGATAATGCTCTGCAGCGGGTTAAACGGAAACTCGAACGCTACCTTGAGGTAAGAGAGTTTACTTTATAATCACGCCAATAGGTTCTATGCTAGTTTGGGTGAATTTGGTATGAAATGTGGTAGCAGACAAGTATCAGTGAAAGGTGGTAATGCGGATGCTTGTCTTCATATGCGGCAAGCCGCCTCCGCTTTTCTAATTGTCTAGCTCCAGCGGCTAGTGGCTCGTGACATAAGCCAATCAGTCCAAGGGAAGAAAGGCACTTCCCCTGGCCTGCTTGTCTTATGCAAGTCGCCCCTGGGCAAGCCGCCTCCGCTTTTCTTTGTATTGACACTTGTGTTTGTCCATGTTACAGTTTTAAAGACGTAATAGACGGGTTTTGAAGGTGAGAAAATTGAGAAAAAAGATTGTACTTGCCTGCGTTGAGTGTGGTACACGTAATTATTCAACGATGAGCAATAAGGATTCAGAACGATTGGAATTGAAGAAGTTTTGTAGTACATGTAACAATCACACGATTCATCGCGAAACAAAGTGATTTTTTATAGATATTAAGGTTATCTCTTTCAGAGATTTGGAGGTTTCAGAAAAATGCAACGCATTATTAAATTTTTTGGTGATGTTGGGCGTGAAATGAGAAAGGTTAGCTGGCCAAAGCGCAAAGAGCTAACTAATTATACAATTACCGTTATTACTACAGTAGCATTTTTTGCTGTCTTTTTTGCTATACTAGATTTAGGTATTTCGAAATTGATTCGTTTTATTCTTGAATAACTCCTAAGTTCTCATGGTATAATGGATAATAGCGAAGGAAATTTTTACAAAAGCCCGGAAACGGGTTTTTTAATTTGTCTAAAAATCATATGTATATAGTTTGTCTTTTATGTAAATATGCTAATTTGAGTTCTAGGCAAATGATGTAAGATTAAAATTGATAAAAAATATAGGGAGGGAAGGACATTTTGTCCTGATCAATGGAAAAGAATTGGTACGTTGTCCATACTTATTCGGGCTATGAAAATAAGGTAAAAGCAAATTTAGAAAAACGTGTTGAATCAATGGGAATGCAAGATAAGATTTTCCGTGTAGTGGTTCCAGAAGAAGAAGAAACGGATTTCAAAAATGGGAAAAAGAAAGTTGTGAAAAGAAAGGTATTTCCAGGATATGTTCTTGTTGAGCTAGTCATGACAGATGACTCTTGGTATGTGGTAAGAAACACACCGGGCGTAACGGGATTTGTCGGCTCTGCGGGATCTGGTTCTAAACCAACACCTCTTTTGCCAGAAGAAGTAACCGTTATTTTGAAACGCATGGGTGTTGATGAAAAACGTGTCGATTTCAACTTTGAAATTGGTGAAACTGTTAAAGTGAAAGAGGGACCATTTGCGAATTTTACTGGTTCTATTGAAGAAATGGATAAAGATAAATCAAAAGTGAAAGTTCTCGTTAATATGTTCGGTCGAGATACTCCGGTGGAACTTGAATTTACACAAATTGAAAAATTATAACTTGAAAAACTTGAAATTAGTATAAAAAAGTGATACTATTTCATAGGTCAGTATGTCTCTATAAGAGACAAGACTTTGTCAAGTTCTTTATTTTATATATAAAGACTATAAGTTGAGTGGGAGGGAGTTTTCCCAATTACCACATCACGGACTTTAAGGAGGTGTGTCTCGTGGCTAAAAAAGTAATTAAGATTGTAAAATTACAAATCCCTGCAGGTAAAGCTAATCCAGCACCACCAGTTGGTCCTGCGCTTGGTCAAGCCGGTGTTAACATCATGGGATTTTGTAAGGAGTTTAATGCTCGTACAGCTGATCAAGCTGGCTTAATTATTCCTGTTGAAATTACGGTATTTGAAGACCGTTCATTTACATTTATTACGAAAACTCCGCCTGCTGCGGTTCTATTAAAAGTTGCAGCTGGAATCCAATCTGGATCTGGTGAGCCAAACCGTAATAAAGTAGCGACAGTTAAGCGTGATAAAGTACGCGAGATTGCGGAACAAAAAATGCCTGATCTAAACGCAGCAAGCGTAGAAGCAGCTATGCGTATGGTTGAAGGTACTGCACGCAGCATGGGTATTGTTATCGAAGACTAATCCATGTGTTAACTTGCTATGACGGACTTACAGGGGTTGCGATGTTGAATTTGGTTCACTCGCAACCTTTATTCTGTCTAGCATTGGTGTTTTAAGTGGGAGATTATTTCGTTAAAACCACAATCAAGGAGGAAAAAGAAATGGCTAAAAAAGGTAAGAAGTATTTAGAAGCTTTAAAGCTTGTAGATCGCTCGAAAGCTTACCCAGTTGAGGAAGCGATTGACCTAGTAAAGAAAACGAATTTTGCAAAATTTGATGCATCTGTTGAAGCTGCTTTCCGTTTAGGTGTAGATCCTAAGAAAGCTGACCAACAAATCCGTGGAGCAGTCGTGCTTCCAAATGGAACTGGTAAAACTCAACGCGTTTTAGTTTTCGCTAAAGGTGAAAAAATTAAAGAAGCAGAGGCTGCCGGTGCTGATTATGTAGGTGATGCAGAATACATTAACAAAATCCAACAAGGTTGGTTTGAATTTGATGTAATCGTTGCTACACCTGATATGATGGGCGAAGTTGGTAAACTTGGTCGTGTATTAGGACCAAAAGGTTTAATGCCAAACCCTAAAACAGGAACAGTTACATTTGATGTAACAAAAGCTGTTCAAGAAATCAAAGCTGGTAAAGTTGAATACCGTGTTGACAAAGCTGGTAACGTCCACGTGCCAATCGGTAAAGCATCTTTCGAAAATGAAAAGCTTGTTGAAAACTTCAACACGATTTTCGAAACATTAGCTAAAGTGAAGCCTGCTGCTGCAAAAGGTACTTACATGAAGAACGTTTCTGTTACTTCTACAATGGGACCTGGCGTGAAAGTAGATCCTTCATCTGTTTCAGCTAAACAATAAAATAGTAATTGACAACAGGTCAGCTATTTAATATAATATATTCTGTTGTGAATTTAATAACATTTGTACCGTAGACAGTAGGTGTCAAGTTTGACTTAATTTCCTACCGAGGTAATACGATAGATTTTAAAGAAACCAAATCTTTTGTATAAAACCTCCATGTCTCGTTGATGTGGAGGTTTTTATTCGCCGGTATAAATGTAGCAAAACTACAGGAGGTGTAAAAATGAGCAACGCGATCGAACAAAAGAAATTAATCGTAGACGAAATCGCTGATAAATTAAAATCAAGCAAATCAACTATCGTTGTTGATTACCGCGGTCTTACTGTATCAGAAGTTACAGAACTTCGTAAACAATTACGTGAAGCAGGCGTGGAATTCAAAGTATATAAAAACACTTTAACTCGCCGTGCGGCAGACTCTGTTGAACTTGGTGGATTAAACGAAGCGTTAACAGGTCCTAACGCAATTGCATTCAGCGTTGAAGATGTAGTTGCACCAGCAAAAGTTTTAAATGATTTCGCTAAGAAACATGAAGCTCTTGAAATTAAAGCAGGTGTTATTGAAGGAAATCTTGCTTCTGTTGAAGAAATCAAGGCTCTTGCAGAACTACCATCTCGCGAAGGCTTACTATCTATGTTACTCAGCGTGCTTCAAGCACCAATCCGCAATCTTGCTCTTGCTGCAAAAGCTGTTGCAGACCAAAAAGAAGAACAAGGCGCGTAAGTTAAAATTAATTACTAATATTTAATAAATCAAACCAAAATTTAAGGAGGAACAAATATCATGACTAAAGAACAAATCATTGAAGCAGTTAAAAATATGACTGTTTTAGAACTTAACGATCTAGTAAAAGCTATTGAAGAAGAATTTGGTGTAACTGCTGCTGCTCCTGTAGCTGTAGTTGGCGGAGCTGCTGGTGCTGCTGCTGAAGAAAAAACTGAATTTGATGTAGTACTTACTGGAGCAGGAGACCAAAAAATCAAAGTTATCAAAGTGGTTCGTGAAATCACTGGTCTTGGACTTAAAGAAGCAAAAGAACTTGTTGATAACACTCCAAAGGCTGTTAAAGAAGGAGCTTCTAAAGAAGAAGCTGAAGAAATCAAAGCTAAACTTGAAGAAGTTGGAGCTGGCGTTGAAGTTAAGTAATAAAGATTTTTTAAAAAAGCTCGCTGCATAAGCGAGCTTTTTTGGTTTTACAATAGAGGTAATATGTTTGATAGTATCATTCAAGAAATCTAATAAAGTCAGAATCTGATCTTGTTAGAAGTGTCCTCCAATTCTCTTCACAAAAAAATTCCTCATAAAGGGGGCGATTATTTGTCTGAGCATTATTATTCCCGCACTCAAAAGGTGGAAAGTGAACCAATTTATTGGGACTTTACCTTAAGAAATCAAAAAATGCACTTTAAAACAGATAATGGAGTTTTCTCAAAGAGAGAAGTTGATTTCGGCTCAAGGCTTCTGATTGAAACTTTTCAAATGCCGGATATGGCAGGTGAAATAATGGATGTTGGTTGTGGCTATGGACCGATTGGTTTATCTTTGGCCAAGGAATTTCAGAATCGCATTTTCCACCTAGTGGATGTTAACGAAAGAGCGTTAAGTCTAGCTAAAGAAAATGCGAGGATCAATCAAATATCTAATGTGCAAATTTATGAGAGTGATCGTCTTGTAAATGTAAATGTAAAAGATTTCGCGGCCATCTTGACGAATCCTCCAATTCGAGCTGGGAAGCAGATTGTCCATGATATTTTAGAACAAAGTCAAGAGTATCTTCTCCCGGGTGGAGAACTGTGGGTGGTCATTCAGAAAAAACAAGGTGCTCCTTCTGCTATTAAAAAATTAGAAGAATTGTATTCCGATGTGGAGACAGTTGAGAAGAAAAAAGGTTATTTTATCTTAAGGGCAAAAAAATAATTGACTTAGCGGTTGGATTATGGTAGCATTGTAAAATGCCAACATAATATTTACTGATTATATGCAAAAATAGTATTTAATTGTTTAATTTTGGATATAATCGGGTATGCTAATAAAATAATAGTTGAAATGTGAAAATGCGGTTTTTGAGTTAAAAACCCTTTTTCTTTTTGTCTTATGGGAAAACCTAAAGTTTTCTTATAAGATTGCAATAGATGCAATAATAACGCTTGATTTGAGGGGTGAATCAGTTGACAGGTCAACTAGTTCAGTATGGACGACACCGGAAGCGGAGGAGCTACGCACGAATCAGTGAAGTTTTGGAATTACCAAATTTAATTGAAATCCAAACCTCTTCATATCAATGGTTTCTTGATGAAGGTTTGCGTGAAATGTTTCGCGATATTTCACCAATTGAAGACTTTACTGGTAATTTGTCGCTTGAGTTCATTGATTACAGCCTTGGCGATCCAAAGTATTCCGTTGAGGAATCAAAACAACGAGATGTTACATATTCAGCACCATTACGTGTAAAGGTTCGCCTTGTTAATAAGGAAACAGGCGAAGTAAAAGATCAAGATGTCTTTATGGGTGACTTCCCGTTAATGACGGAAACAGGTACGTTTGTTATCAATGGCGCAGAACGGGTTATTGTTTCTCAGTTAGTACGCTCTCCGAGTGTGTACTTTAGTGGGAAAGTTGATAAGAATGGAAAAAAAGGGTATACAGCAACTGTAATCCCGAACCGCGGCGCTTGGCTTGAGTATGAAACTGATGCCAAGGATGTCGTATACGTGAGAATAGATCGTACTCGGAAACTGCCCGTTACGGTTCTTTTGCGTTCATTAGGGTTTGGCTCTGATCAAGAGATTATTGATTTGGTTGGAGATAATGAGTATATTCGCAATACTCTAGAAAAAGACAATACCGAAAGCATAGAAAAGGCATTACTAGAAATTTATGAGCGCCTTCGTCCAGGTGAACCGCCTACGGTTGAAAATGCAAAGAGCTTATTAATTTCAAGATTTTTTGATCCAAAACGTTATGACTTGGCTAGCGTAGGTCGTTATAAAATCAATAAGAAGCTTCATATTAAGAATCGCTTATTTGGTCAACGATTAGCAGAGTCATTGGTTGACCCTGAAACTGGGGAAATCATTGCTGAAAAAGGTGTTACTCTGGATCGTCGTACTTTAGATAAAATTATTCCTAATTTAGAAAAGAATATTGGGTTTAAGACGATTAATCCTTATGGCGGAGTAGTAGAAGAGGAAATTCTTCTTCAATCTATTAAGATTTTTGCTCCAAACGAGGATGGCGAAAAAGTCATCAATGTAATTGGAAATGCCTATGTAGAGGAAGCGGTTAAGAATATATCACCTGCTGATATTATTGCTTCTATAAGTTATTTCTTTAATTTATTATACTCAGTTGGGGATACAGATGATATCGACCATTTAGGAAATCGACGTTTACGTTCAGTTGGTGAGTTATTACAAAACCAATTCCGTATTGGACTTTCTAGAATGGAACGTGTAGTTCGTGAAAGAATGTCTATTCAAGACACGAACACAATTACACCTCAACAATTAATTAATATTCGTCCCGTTATTGCTTCTATTAAAGAATTCTTTGGTAGCTCTCAGTTATCACAATTTATGGATCAAACGAATCCGTTAGCTGAGTTAACACATAAAAGACGTTTATCAGCTTTAGGACCTGGTGGTTTAACTCGTGAACGTGCTGGAATGGAAGTTCGTGACGTCCACTACTCCCATTACGGTCGTATGTGTCCGATTGAAACACCAGAAGGTCCAAACATCGGGTTGATTAACTCATTATCTTCTTATGCAAAGGTAAATCGATTTGGATTTATTGAAACTCCATATCGTCGGGTTGACCCTGATACTGGTAAAGTGACAAATAAAATTGATTATTTAACAGCTGATGAAGAAGACAATTATGTCGTTGCACAGGCGAATGTTCTTCTAGGTGAAGATGGATCTTTCTTAGAAGAAGAGGTTGTAGCCCGTTTCCGTGGGGAAAACACTGTAATCAGACGTGAACGAATTGATTACATGGACGTTTCTCCTAAACAGGTTGTTTCTGCAGCAACTGCATGTATTCCATTCCTTGAAAACGATGACTCTAACCGTGCCTTGATGGGTGCGAACATGCAGCGTCAAGCTGTACCACTTATTCAACCGGAAGCTCCAAGAGTTGGTACCGGTATGGAATATGTATCAGCAAAAGATTCAGGTGCTGCTGTTATTTGTAAGCACCCTGGCATTGTTGAACATGTAGAAGCTAGAGAAATTTGGGTTCGTCGTGTATCAGAAGTAGATGGTCAAGAAGTAAAAGGAAATCTTGATAAATACCATCTATCTAAATTTACCCGTTCAAACCAAGGCATGTGCTACAATCAACGTCCAATTGTTGCAGTAGGCAATCGGGTTGTTAAGGGAGAAGTTCTTGGTGATGGTCCTTCTATGGAATTAGGGGAACTAGCATTGGGTCGAAATGTACTTGTTGCCTTTATGACATGGGATGGTTACAACTATGAAGATGCCATCATTATGAGTGAACGTCTTGTGAAGGATGATGTCTATACATCTATTCATATTGAAGAATATGAATCAGAATCTCGTGATACAAAACTTGGACCTGAAGAAATCACTCGAGATATTCCCAACGTAGGTGAAGATGCGCTTAGAAATCTTGATGAGCGTGGAATTATCCGCATTGGGGCAGAAGTTAAGGACGGAGATTTATTAGTTGGAAAAGTCACTCCTAAGGGAGTAACGGAACTAACTGCTGAAGAACGTCTATTACATGCGATCTTCGGTGAAAAAGCACGTGAGGTTCGGGATACTTCACTTAGAGTTCCACATGGTGGAGGCGGTATTGTTCATGATGTTCGTGTCTTCAATCGTGAAGATGGAGATGAATTACCACCTGGTGTTAACCAATTGGTTCGAGTATATATTGTTCAAAAACGTAAGATTCATGAAGGCGATAAGATGGCTGGACGTCATGGTAACAAAGGGGTTATTTCCCGAATTTTACCGGAAGAAGACATGCCGCATTTACCTGATGGAACACCAGTTGACATCATGTTAAATCCATTAGGGGTACCTTCTCGTATGAATATCGGTCAGGTGCTTGAACTTCATTTAGGTATGGCAGCAAGACAACTTGGTATTCATGTTGCTACTCCAGTATTTGACGGTGCCCGAGAAGAAGATGTTTGGGCAACAATCGAAGAAGCTGGTATGGCAAGTGATGCAAAAACCATTCTTTATGATGGTAGAACAGGTGAACCATTCGATAATCGTGTGTCTGTAGGAATCATGTATATGATTAAATTAGCTCACATGGTTGATGATAAACTTCATGCTCGTTCAACTGGACCTTACTCATTAGTAACGCAACAGCCATTGGGTGGAAAAGCTCAGTTTGGTGGTCAACGTTTTGGTGAGATGGAGGTATGGGCGCTTGAAGCCTATGGAGCTGCTTATACATTGCAGGAAATTTTAACTGTGAAATCTGACGATGTCGTTGGACGTGTTAAAACTTATGAAGCGATTGTGAAGGGTGAAAATGTACCAGAACCTGGCGTTCCAGAATCATTTAAAGTATTAATTAAAGAACTTCAAAGTTTAGGTATGGATGTGAAGATTCTATCTGGAAATGAAGAAGAAATTGAAATGCGTGATTTGGAGGATGAAGAAGAACTCCAACAAGCAGATTCATTAAGTATTCTTACAGAGTCAGAAGAATCTGAAACTGAAAAAGTGGGTTTGAAAGAGTAGTACCATTTAAAGTGAATATTGATCAGTCCTTTTCCATCTTCCCATTTGAGAAGGTGGAAAAGGTTTAACTGCCGTGCCACCGGTTAAAAGTGCAATTAGGGTAAAACCTGTATACTAAAAGGGAGGTAGGCCCCTTGCTAGATGTCAATAATTTTGAATATATGAAAATTGGTCTTGCATCACCAGATAAAATTCGTTCATGGTCCTTTGGTGAGGTAAAGAAGCCAGAAACAATTAACTATAGAACTCTAAAACCAGAAAAAGACGGTTTATTTTGCGAGAGAATCTTCGGTCCTACAAAGGATTGGGAGTGTCATTGTGGAAAATATAAGCGTGTTCGCTATAAAGGCGTAGTTTGTGACCGTTGTGGTGTAGAGGTTACAAGAGCAAAAGTCCGCCGCGAACGTATGGGGCATATTGAATTAGCAGCTCCTGTTTCTCATATTTGGTATTTCAAAGGAATTCCTAGCCGTATGGGACTTGTTCTTGACATGTCTCCACGTTCCTTAGAAGAAGTCATCTATTTTGCTTCTTATGTTGTAACAGATCCAGGTGATACGGCACTTGAGAAAAAACAATTATTATCTGAAAAAGAATATAGAGTATACCGTGATAAATACGGTAATAAGTTCCAAGCTTCTATGGGTGCGGAATCGATTAAAAAGCTCCTTTCAGACATCGATTTAGAAAAAGATGTTGAAACACTAAAAGAAGAATTAAAAACAGCACAAGGTCAACGTCGTACAAGAGCGATTAAACGTCTTGAAGTATTAGAAGCGTTCCGTAACTCTGGAAATGATCCTGCATGGATGATTTTAGATGTCCTTCCTGTTATTCCACCGGAATTAAGACCGATGGTACAGCTAGATGGTGGACGTTTTGCCACTTCAGATTTAAACGATCTTTATCGTCGTGTTATTAATCGTAATAATCGTTTAAAACGTTTATTAGATCTAGGTGCTCCAAGCATTATTGTGCAAAATGAGAAACGCATGCTTCAAGAAGCCGTTGATGCGTTAATTGATAATGGCCGCCGTGGCCGTCCAGTTACAGGTCCTGGTAACCGTCCATTAAAATCCCTTTCTCATATGTTAAAGGGGAAACAAGGACGTTTCCGTCAAAACTTGCTTGGAAAACGTGTTGACTATTCAGGTCGTTCCGTTATCGTTGTAGGACCTAATTTGAAAATGTATCAATGTGGTCTTCCAAAGGAAATGGCGCTTGAACTATTCAAACCGTTTGTCATGAAAGAATTGGTTGAAAAAGGATTAGCTCATAATATTAAATCAGCAAAGCGTAAAATTGAAAGAATCTCACCTGATGTGTGGGATGTTTTAGAAGAAGTTATTAGAGAGCATCCAGTTTTACTAAACCGTGCTCCAACTCTTCATAGACTTGGTATTCAGGCATTTGAACCAACTCTTGTTGAAGGTCGTGCCATTCGTCTGCATCCACTAGTATGTACGGCTTATAACGCAGACTTTGACGGGGACCAAATGGCTGTTCACGTACCACTTTCTTCTGAAGCACAAGCAGAAGCAAGACTTCTTATGCTTGCTGCTCAAAACATCCTTAACCCTAAGGATGGTAAGCCAGTTGTTACACCATCACAGGACATGGTATTAGGAAATTACTACTTAACGCTTGAACGTGAGGGCGCAATTGGAGAAGGAATGGTCTTTAAGGATATCAGTGAAGCATTGCTTGCCTATGCAAATGGATACGTGCATTTACATACGAGAATTGCCGTCGCTGCACGTTCTTTAAACAACCAAACCTTTACAGAAGAGCAAAATAATCATTTATTGATTACAACGGTAGGAAAATTAGTATTTAACGAAATCCTGCCTAAAACATTCCCATATATTAATGAACCAACGAAGCTCAACCTTGAAGAAAAAACACCAGAGAAGTATTTTGTTGAAAAAGGAACCGATGTGAAGGCAGTGATTCAATCAATGCCAATCGTGGATCCATTCAAAAAGAAAATTCTAGGAAATATCATCGCGGAAGTGTTTAAACGTTTCAAAATAACGGAAACATCTAAAATGCTTGACCGCTTGAAGGATCTTGGATTTAAATATTCAACAAAAGCGGGCATTACCGTTGGTGTTGCAGATATCGTTGTATTAGGAGAAAAACAACAAATTATTCACGATGCTCAAAACAAAGTGGATAATGTTATGAAGCAATTCAGACGTGGTCTTATTACGGAAGATGAGCGTTATGATCGTGTTATTTCTATCTGGAGTCAAGCGAAGGATACGATTCAAGCAAAATTGATGCATTCCTTGGAAAAAACAAACCCAATCTTTATGATGAGTGACTCCGGAGCCCGTGGTAACGCATCTAACTTTACACAGTTAGCTGGAATGCGTGGATTGATGGCCAACCCGGCTGGTCGTATCATTGAGTTGCCAATTAAATCAAGTTTCCGTGAAGGACTAACCGTATTAGAGTACTTTATCTCTACTCATGGTGCTCGTAAAGGTCTTGCGGATACTGCGTTGAAAACAGCTGACTCAGGTTACTTAACTCGTCGTCTTGTTGATGTGGCACAAGATGTTATTGTTCGTGAAGATGACTGTGGCACCGATCGCGGATTGCTTATCCGAGCATTAAAGGATGGCACAGAAATCATTGAATCACTTGAAGAGCGGTTAATCGGCCGTTATGCAAGAAGAGCCATTAAACATCCTGAGACACATCAAGTCATTGTTCCTGAAAATGGGTTAATTACAGAAGATTTATCCGCTGAAGTCGTAGAAGCAGGAATTGAAGAAGTTTGGATTCGTTCCGCATTTACATGTAATACAAGACATGGTGTATGTAAAAAATGCTATGGCCGTAACTTAGCTACTGGTCAAGAAGTAGAAGTAGGAGAAGCGGTTGGTATCATCGCAGCACAATCAATAGGTGAACCAGGAACACAGCTTACCATGCGTACGTTCCATACCGGTGGGGTTGCTGGAGACGATATTACACAAGGTTTACCTCGTATCCAAGAGATTTTTGAAGCTCGTAATCCTAAAGGTCAAGCGGTTATCACTGAAATTAGCGGTGTTGTTGTGGGAATTAATGAAGGTAAGGATCGTCAGCATGAAATTGTGGTTCAAGGAGAAGTTGAATCAAGAACTTATCATGCACCATACACAGCTCGTCTAAAAGTGACAGTTAATGACCAAGTGGAACGCGGTCAAGAATTAACAGAAGGATCCATTGATCCAAAAGAATTAATTAAAGTAAAAGACGTGACTGCCGTACAAGAGTACTTACTACGTGAAGTTCAAAAAGTTTACCGTATGCAAGGGGTAGAAATTGGCGATAAGCACGTGGAAGTAATGGTACGTCAAATGCTTCGTAAGGTTCGTGTCATTAATGCAGGTGAAACAGATGTACTTCCTGGTACATTACTTGACATTCATCAATTTACGGATGCTAATCAACAAGCGTTGCTTGAAGGAAGACTTCCGGCAACTGGCCGTCCAGTCTTACTCGGTATTACAAAGGCATCTCTTGAAACAGATTCATTCTTATCAGCTGCATCCTTCCAAGAAACAACAAGAGTTCTTACGGATGCTGCTATTAAGGGTAAAAGAGATGAATTACTCGGCTTAAAAGAAAATGTAATCATTGGTAAGTTAGTTCCTGCTGGAACAGGAATGCAACGATATCGAAAAGCTGAGCCTGTTATCATCGATGAAGAATCAGAAGAAACAATCACTATTGGCTAAACATAAAAATGCGGTCGGTCAATCAAGGTCGACCGCTTCTTTATATGTCTATATATAAAAAGTGATAGGATAATTGATCAATAATCACGAAAACATGAAATCAATGTTGACACCACAATTATAAAGTGATAATATATCAAAGGTGCTGCTATTAACCTGTTACTTTGGAGGATAGAAGATGTCTTATGAAAAAGTATCGCAGGCAAAGAATTTTATAGTAGGAACAAAGCAAACAGCAAAGGCTCTTAAACAAGGAATTGTAAAAGAAGTAATAGTTGCGAAAGATGCTGAACCACGTGTTCTAGCCTTTGTAATTAGTACTGCGAATGAATTAAACGTTCCAATTACCTATGTTGACTCGATGAAACGACTTGGAAAAGCATGTAACATAGATGTCGGGACTGCTGCTGTTGCGATAACACATTAAAAACTGTTTTTGTAGCCATTGGTACTACAAGAACTTTGTTTTTGCAACAAAATGAACCACCTGGATGTGTGGGCTTAAAAGAAAAGATGAAGGGAGGACAAATAAATGCCTACAATTAATCAATTAGTGCGTAAACCTCGTACATCAAAAGAGGAAAAGTCAAAATCACCAGCACTAAACAAAGGTTACAACAGTTTCAAGAAATCACAAACTAACGTGTCTTCACCACAAAAACGCGGTGTTTGTACTCGTGTTGGTACTATGACTCCAAAGAAACCGAACTCAGCTTTACGTAAATACGCTCGTGTTCGTTTAACAAACGGAATTGAGGTAACTGCTTATATTCCTGGTATCGGTCATAACCTTCAAGAACACAGTGTTGTACTTATCCGTGGCGGACGTGTAAAAGACTTACCAGGGGTACGTTACCACATTGTTCGTGGTGCACTTGACACTGCTGGTGTTAACAACCGTATGCAAGGCCGTTCCAAATACGGAACTAAGAAGCCTAAAGCAGCAAAAAAATAATCTAAAATTACAATATTACATCTTTGAAAGGAGGAAAAAACATGCCTCGTAAAGGTCCTGTAGCAAAAAGAGACGTATTACCAGATCCGTTATACAATTCAAAATTAATCACTCGTCTTATTAACAAAATGATGATTGATGGTAAAAGAGGTAAGTCACAAGCAATCCTTTATTCTGCATTTGATCTTATCCGTGAACGTTCTGGTAAAGATCCAATGGAAGTATTTGATGCAGCGTTAAAGAACATTATGCCTGTACTTGAAGTTAAAGCTCGCCGTGTAGGTGGATCTAACTACCAAGTACCAGTAGAGGTGCGTCCTGATCGTCGTACAACTCTTGGTCTTCGTTGGTTAGTAAACTATTCACGTCTTCGTGGAGAAAAAACAATGGAAGAGCGTTTAGCTAACGAAATCCTTGATGCAGCTAACAACACTGGTGCATCAGTTAAGAAACGTGAAGATACTCACAAGATGGCAGAAGCAAATAAAGCATTTGCTCACTATCGTTGGTAAGATAACCTTCAAAATAAAAATCACACTCATAGCAGGAAGGAGAAATACCAAATGGCAAGAGAGTTCTCCTTAGAAAATACTCGTAATATCGGGATCATGGCTCATATTGATGCCGGAAAAACAAC
Organism: Cytobacillus sp. Hz8; assembly: GCF_042263505.1. NCBI lineage: Bacteria > Bacillati > Bacillota > Bacilli > Caryophanales > Bacillaceae > Cytobacillus > Cytobacillus sp. Hz8. The sequence goes on from NZ_JBHKFI010000024.1 coordinate 30,643, forward strand.
AACAACAGAACGTGTCCTTTATTATACTGGTCGTATTCATAAAATTGGTGAAACTCATGAAGGTGCATCTCAGATGGACTGGATGGAGCAAGAACAAGAACGTGGTATCACGATTACTTCAGCAGCTACAACTGCTCAGTGGCATGGTCACCGCGTTAACATCATTGATACACCAGGACACGTAGACTTCACTGTTGAAGTTGAACGTTCATTACGTGTTCTAGATGGAGCTGTTGCAGTTCTTGATGCGCAATCAGGTGTTGAACCACAAACAGAAACAGTTTGGCGCCAAGCTACTACTTATGGTGTTCCACGTGTTGTATTCGTAAATAAAATGGATAAAATCGGGGCTGATTTCTTATATTCAGTAAAAACGATTCATGACCGTTTACAAGCGAATGCACATCCAATTCAATTACCAATTGGAGCTGAAGATCAATTCGAAGCAATCATTGACTTAGTAGAAATGAAAGCTCATTTCTATAGTAATGACCTTGGAACTGATATTGAAGTTCGTGAAATTCCAGAAGAGTATAAAGCGCAAGCTGATGAATATCATGAAAAATTATTAGAAGCAGTAGCAGAACTAGATGAAGAATTAATGGAGAAATACCTTGGCGGTGAAGAAATTACTGTTGCTGAATTAAAAACGGCAATTCGTAAAGGTACTGTAAATGTTGAATTCTTCCCAGTAATCTGTGGATCTGCATTCAAAAACAAAGGTGTTCAATTAATGCTTGATGCAGTTATTGATTACCTGCCATCACCATTAGATGTTCCTTCTATTAAAGGAACGTTACCTGATAGTGATGAAGAAGTGGAACGTCATTCTAGTGATGAAGAGCCATTCTCAGCTCTTGCATTCAAAGTTATGACAGACCCATTCGTAGGGAAATTAACATTCTTCCGCGTTTACTCTGGTACTTTAGATTCTGGATCTTATGTTCAGAACTCAACTAAAGGAAAGCGTGAACGTGTAGGACGTATCCTACAAATGCACGCAAACCACCGTCAAGAGATTTCAAAAGTATACGCTGGAGATATCGCAGCAGCGGTTGGTTTAAAGGATACAACAACTGGTGATACTCTTTGTGACGAGAAAAATCTTGTTATCCTTGAGTCAATGGAATTCCCTGAACCAGTTATTCAGCTTTCAGTTGAACCAAAATCAAAAGCAGACCAAGACAAAATGTCAACTGCTTTACAAAAACTTCAAGAAGAAGATCCAACATTCCGTGCACATACTGACCAAGAAACTGGTCAAACCATCATCGCTGGTATGGGTGAGCTCCACCTAGACATCATTGTTGACCGTATGCGCCGTGAATTTAAGGTAGAAGCTAATGTTGGTGCACCACAGGTTGCTTACCGTGAAACATTCCGTGCTTCAGCGCAGGTTGAAGGTAAGTTCGCTCGTCAATCAGGTGGTCGTGGTCAATACGGACACGTTTGGATTGAATTCTCTCCAAACGAAGAAGGAAAAGGCTTCGAATTCGAAAATGGAATTGTCGGTGGGGTAGTTCCTCGTGAATACATCCCAGCTGTGCAATCAGGCCTTGAAGATGCCCTTGAAAGAGGCGTACTTGCTGGCTACCCTATGGTAGACATTAAAGCAAAATTATTTGATGGTTCTTACCATGATGTTGACTCTTCCGAAATGGCGTTTAAGATTGCCGCATCAATGGCTCTTAGAAATGCAGCATCTAAATGTAGCCCTGTTATTCTTGAACCAATTATGAGGGTTGAAGTTGTAATGCCTGAAGAATATCTTGGAGATATCATGGGTGGTATCACTTCACGTCGTGGACGTGTAGAAGGTATGGAAGCTCGCGGTAATGCGCAAGTTGTTCGTGCAATGGTTCCACTTTCAGAAATGTTTGGTTATGCAACATCACTTCGTTCAAGCACTCAAGGTCGCGGAGTTTTCTCTATGCACTTTGACCATTACGAAGAAGTACCAAAATCAATTTCTGAAGAGATCATCAAAAAAAATAAAGGTGAATAATTGATTTTAACCTTTTAATCAAGTATAACTACTAATGTAAGCATGATAGTTTTGGGAATGGCCATCCATTTCCCAAAACATTAAAATACTTAATTATTTTTATAAACCAAAGGAGGATTTTCCTAATGGCAAAAGAAAAATTTGACCGTTCAAAACCACACGTTAACATTGGTACAATCGGACACGTTGACCATGGTAAAACTACTTTAACTGCTGCTATCACTTCTGTTCTTGCAAAAGCAGGTGGTGCTGAAGCGCGCGGATATGATCAAATCGATAACGCTCCAGAAGAAAAAGAGCGTGGAATCACAATCAATACTTCTCACGTAGAATATGAAACAGCAAACCGTCACTATGCACACGTTGACTGCCCAGGACATGCTGACTATGTTAAAAACATGATCACTGGTGCTGCACAAATGGACGGAGGTATCTTAGTAGTATCTGCTGCTGATGGTCCAATGCCACAAACTCGTGAACACATCCTATTATCTCGTCAAGTAGGTGTTCCTTACTTAGTAGTATTCATGAACAAATGTGACATGGTTGATGACGAAGAACTATTAGAATTAGTTGAAATGGAAATTCGTGACCTTCTTTCTGAATATGATTTCCCTGGTGATGATATTCCAGTTATCAAAGGTTCTGCATTAAAAGCATTAGAAGGCGAAAAAGAATGGGAAGATAAAATCATTGAGCTTATGGCTGCAGTTGATGAATATATCCCAACTCCAACTCGTGACACTGACAAACCTTTCATGATGCCAGTTGAAGATGTATTCTCTATTACTGGTCGTGGAACAGTTGCAACTGGACGTGTAGAACGCGGACAAGTTAAAGTTGGTGACGTTGTTGAAATCATCGGTTTAACTGAACAACCAAAATCAACTACTGTAACTGGTGTTGAAATGTTCCGTAAGCTTCTTGATTATGCTGAAGCTGGAGACAACATTGGAGCTCTTCTTCGTGGGGTTGCTCGTGAAGAAGTACAACGTGGTCAAGTATTAGCTAAACCAGGTTCAATCACTCCACACACTAAATTTACTGCTCAAGTTTATGTATTATCAAAAGAAGAAGGTGGACGTCATACTCCATTCTTCACTAACTACCGCCCTCAGTTCTACTTCCGTACAACTGACGTAACTGGAATCGTCAATCTTCCAGAAGGCGTAGAAATGGTTATGCCTGGTGATAACATCGAAATGACAGTAGAACTAATTGCACCTATCGCTATCGAAGAAGGTACTAAATTCTCTATCCGTGAGGGTGGACGTACAGTAGGCGCTGGATCAGTTGCTTCTATTACTGAATAATGAATGATGTAAAAAGGCTGGTGGATGAAATTCCACCAGCCTTTTCATTTTACCTGATTTATTTTTTATCCTTACTGTCCATGTTCATTTGATCATCGCTCTTCATGTTCATTTTATCTTTACTACTCATGTTCATCTTCATTTTGTATCTTTCATTAGCTACTTTATCAATATCATTCCAAGAAACAATTGCTGCCTGAAGATTTTTATTTTCGCTTACATATTTATCAGCATTTGCTTTATCAGCAAAGAATAAATATCCGTATTTCATAGGTGTTTGGACATTTGCTTTAACAGGAACAGCAGTCTTTGCGTCGATCCATTTAGAAGACTCATAATCTTTTACCCACTGATTCTTTAATTGCTCTCCTGTTTTTCTTTCGTAATTTAATAAACAGCCTGAGTCATCGAAGAAAATGTTTTTCCCATCCTTATTCACGGCTTGGGCTGTAAAAACCCCCATTTTATCTTCTTTAGTGTAGATCTTCATATTACAAAAGGCACACTTATCATTATGAGTTGGTTCAATGGCTTTTGCTGTTGTCGTGCTCTCCTCTTGTTTTGCCTGTTTGTCATTATTCTCGGTTACGTTGTTTTGTTTCTCAGAACTGCAAGCTGAAAGGATGATAGCAGAAAGCAGTCCGAATAAAATAAATAAAATCTTTTTCTTCATAAAAACTTCCCTCCATAATATTTGTTCCCATTTATGCTAACAACCCTTTGTGAGAAAAGAGTGAATTTTTAGAGAAATATAAGTGATAATTTAAGATATATTGTTACGTAATAGAGAATCATGCAAAATTGAGCGTGTTTCGTATAGATCAGGAGGTTTAAATATATGGAGAAGAGGGTAATGTGATCTTATATATATAAGAAAGAATTCATTCAAACATAAAAAAGATAGCGAAATAAATTGGAAACCAAAAGTCAATTTTCTGACTATATCGTTGCTGCTTGAATTTATCCAAGACACCCTATATAATAGTAAAAGTGCGTGAACATAAAGAAATGAAGATTCTTGTTGATTTTGCTTTATGATTCCAGTATAATAGACAATGTTGGTCTTTGACTGCGATGATGTGGAAGGTTGCTGACACACCCGGCCGCTTTGCCATGGCGAGTGTGTGGGAAATTTTCACGGAGAATGTCTATAGTAAAATAGGCGAAAAGGAGGGAAAATAATGGCAAAACAAAAAATTCGTATCCGTTTAAAGGCTTATGATCACAGAATCCTTGATCAATCTGCAGAAAAAATTGTAGAAACAGCTAAACGTTCAGGTGCAGCTGTGTCTGGTCCGATTCCTCTACCAACAGAGAAATCAGTTTACACAATTCTTCGTGCGGTGCACAAATACAAAGATTCTCGTGAACAATTCGAGATGCGTACACACAAACGTCTAATCGACATCATTAATCCAACTCCACAAACAGTTGATTCATTAATGCGTTTAGATTTACCATCTGGTGTTGATATCGAAATTAAACTTTAATGAATAAAAATGAAAAAATTTAGGAGGTGTGACTATAATGACCAAAGGAATCTTAGGAAGAAAAATCGGTATGACTCAAGTATTTGCTGAAAATGGTGAACTTATCCCGGTAACAGTTGTTGAGGCTGCTCCAAACGTTGTTCTTCAAAAGAAATCTGCTGAAACTGATGGCTACGAAGCTATTCAACTTGGATTTGAGGACAAACGCGAAAAGCTTTCAAACAAACCTGAGAAAGGGCATGTTACTAAAGCTAATACTGCTCCTAAGCGCTTCGTTCGTGAATTCCGCGAACTAAACTTAGATGGGTATGAGGTTGGTCAGGAAGTCAAAGTAGAAAATTTCGCTGCAGGCGATATTGTAGATGTAACAGGAATTTCAAAAGGGAAAGGTTTCCAAGGCTCTATCAAGCGTCATGGACAATCTCGTGGACCAATGGCTCACGGTTCTCGTTACCATCGTCGTCCTGGTTCAATGGGACCAGTTGCTCCAAACCGTGTATTTAAAGGTAAAGCACTACCTGGTCGTATGGGCGGAGAACAAATCACTGTGCAAAACCTTGAAATTGTTAAAGTTGATGCAGAACGCAATCTTCTTTTAATTAAAGGGAATGTACCAGGTGCGAAAAAAGCATTATTAAAAATTAAGAGTGCGATAAAAGCGAAATAAGTAAGTCGGAAAGGAGGAAATAAGAATGCCGAAAGTAGCATTATTTAACCAAGGTGGATCTCAAGTTGGAGAAATCGAACTTAATGATTCAGTATTTGGTGTTGAGCCAAATAACCATGTGTTATTTGAAGCTGTAATTATGCAAAGAGCTTCCTTACGTCAAGGAACTCATAAAACAAAGGTTCGCTCTGAAATATCTGGTGGCGGTCGTAAACCATGGCGTCAAAAAGGAACTGGACGTGCACGTCAAGGTTCAATTCGTTCTCCACAATGGCGTGGAGGTGGTACTGTATTCGGTCCTGTACCTCGTAGCTACAGCTACAAATTACCGAAAAAAGTACGCCGTTTAGCAATTAAATCAGCATTGTCTTCTAAAGTATTAGAAGAAAATATTTTAGTATTAGAAAGCCTTGCTTTTGAAACTCCAAAAACAAAAGACTTCAAAGGTGTATTAACAGGTCTATCTGTTGATTCTAAAGCACTAATTGTTACTGCTGACTTAGATGAAAACGTAGCATTATCTGCTCGTAACATTCCTGGTGTAACAGTCGTTACTGCAAATGGAATTAGCGTATTGGATGTTTTAAATCATGATAAGCTAATCATGACTAAAGCAGCGGTTGATAAAGTAGAGGAGGTGCTTGCATAATGGATGCACGCGATATCATTAAGCGCCCCGTTATTACAGAACGTTCTTCCGATTTAATGTCTGAAAGAAAGTATACTTTCGAAGTAGACGTTAGAGCAAACAAAACTCAAGTTAAAGATGCTGTAGAAGAAATCTTTGGTGTAGATGTAGAAAAAGTCAACATCATGAACTATAAAGGTAAGTTTAAACGCATGGGACGTTTTGGTGGATACACAAATAAACGTCGAAAAGCGATTGTAAAACTTACTGAAGACAGTAAAGCAATTGAATTCTTTGAAATTTAATAAATAGAAGAGGAGGGAAATCTAATGGCGATTAAAAAATACAAACCTACCTCCAACGGTCGTCGCGGAATGACTACTTCTGATTTCGCTGAAATCACAACTAGCACTCCAGAAAAAACTCTTTTAGCTCCATTAAAGAGCAATGGCGGTCGTAATAACCAAGGTAAGTTGACAGTTCGTCATCAAGGTGGCGGTCATAAGCGTCAATACCGCATTATCGATTTTAAACGCAACAAAGATGGCATTCCAGGCCGCGTTGCTACAATCGAGTATGATCCAAACCGTTCAGCAAATATTGCATTAATCAATTATGTAGATGGAGAGAAACGCTATATTCTTGCTCCTAAAAACCTAAGTGTAGGAATGGAAGTTATGTCAGGACCAGAAGCTGACATCAAAGTTGGTAACTCTCTTCCATTAGCAAACATTCCCGTTGGTACAGTTATTCACAATATCGAGTTAAAACCTGGTAAAGGTGGACAATTAGTACGTTCTGCTGGTACTTCAGCACAAGTTCTTGGTAAAGAAGGAAAATACGTACTAGTACGTTTAAACTCTGGTGAAGTTAGAATGATTCTAGCAACTTGTCGTGCAACTGTAGGTCAAGTTGGTAACGAACAACATGAACTTATTAACATTGGTAAAGCAGGTCGTTCTCGTTGGTTAGGTAAACGCCCAACTGTACGTGGATCTGTAATGAACCCTAATGACCATCCACATGGTGGTGGTGAAGGACGCGCGCCAATCGGACGTAAGTCTCCAATGTCTCCTTGGGGTAAACCAACTCTTGGATACAAAACTCGTAGCAAGAAAAACAAATCAGATAAATTTATCGTACGTCGTCGTAAAAAATAACGGGATTGAACTACGGTTCATAAATGGGGCCGTAGAGCAATCACGAAGGGAGGTTCAATCATGGGTCGCAGCTTAAAAAAAGGACCTTTTGTTGATGAGCACTTAATGACAAAGATCGAAAAGTTAAATGAGACAGAAGGCAAGCAAGTGGTCAAAACTTGGTCTCGCCGTTCTACGATCTTCCCACAATTCATCGGTCATACAATTGCAGTTTATGATGGTCGTAAACATGTACCGGTTTATGTAACTGAAGACATGGTAGGTCACAAACTTGGAGAATTTGCTCCAACTCGTGCGTACAAAGGCCATGCTAATGATGATAAGAAAACAAGACGTTAATGAGAGGAGGCATTCTTATGCAAGCTAAAGCTGTCGCAAGAACAGTTCGTATTGCTCCTCGTAAAGCTCGCTTAGTGGTTGATTTAATTCGAGGTAAGCAAGTAGGTGAAGCAGTGGCTATTCTTAAGCTCACTCCAAAGGCTGCTTCTCCAATCGTAGAGAAAGTTTTAAAATCTGCATTAGCAAACGCAGAACATAACTACGAAATGGATGTAAATAACCTAGTAGTTGAACAGGCTTTTGTAGACGAAGGACCAACATTGAAACGTTTCCGTCCTCGTGCTATGGGACGTGCAAGCCAAATTAATAAACGTACTAGTCATATTACTATCGTTTTATCAGAGAAGAAGGAGGGATAATCAGTGGGTCAAAAAGTAAATCCAGTCGGTTTGCGTGTTGGGATCATCCGTGATTGGGAATCCAAATGGTACGCAGGCAAAGACTACGCAGATCTTTTACACGAAGACCTAAAGGTTCGTGAGTATATTACGAAACGTTTAAAGGACGCTTCTGTTTCTAAAGTTGAAATCGAACGTGCTGCAAATCGTTTAAACATCACTATCCACACTGCGAAACCTGGTATGGTTATCGGTAAAGGTGGTACTGAAGTTGAGGCTCTTCGTAAAGCACTTAACTCATTAACTGGCAAACGAGTTCATATCAACATTCTTGAAATCAAAAAAGCAGACATCGATGCGAAATTAGTAGCGGAAAATATTGCTCGTCAATTAGAAAACCGTGTATCTTTCCGTCGTGCTCAAAAGCAAGCTATTCAACGTGCTATGCGCGGTGGTGCTAAAGGTATCAAAACAATGGTATCTGGTCGTTTAGGCGGAGCAGACATTGCTCGTTCTGAATCATACAGCGAAGGAACTGTTCCACTTCATACACTTCGTGCAGATATCGATTATGCAACTGCTGAAGCAGATACAACTTACGGTAAATTAGGCGTAAAAGTATGGATCTATCGTGGAGAGGTCCTTCCTACTAAGAAGAAAACTGAGGAAGGAGGCAACTAATATGTTAATGCCAAAACGTGTTAAGTATCGTCGTGTACATCGTGGCAAAATGCGCGGTCAATCAAAAGGCGGTACTGAAGTAAGCTTCGGTGAATATGGTCTTCAAGCTCTTGAAGCATCATGGATTACAAACCGTCAAATTGAAGCAGCTCGTATTGCAATGACTCGTTACATGAAACGTGGAGGAAAAGTTTGGATTAAAATTTTCCCTCATAAATCATATACTGCTAAGCCTCTTGAAGTCCGCATGGGTTCCGGTAAAGGTGCTCCAGAAGGATGGGTAGCAGTTGTAAAACCAGGTAAGATTATGTTCGAAATTGCCGGTGTTTCTGAAGAGATTGCTCGCGAAGCGCTTCGTCTTGCATCACACAAACTTCCAATTAAATGTAAGTTTGTAAAACGTGAAGAAATTGGTGGTGAATCAAATGAAAGCTAATGAAATTCGTGACCTTACCACTGCTGAAATCGAACAAAAAGTGAAATCATTAAAAGAAGAGCTTTTCAACCTACGCTTTCAATTGGCGACAGGACAACTTGAAAATACAGCTCGTATTCGTGAAGTACGCAAAGCGATTGCTCGCATGAAGACTGTGATTCGTGAGAGAGAGATCGGCGTTAACAATCGATAAACAGGGAGGAGGTTCGCACGATGAGTGAACGCAACCAACGCAAAGTTTATACTGGACGCGTTGTATCTGACAAAATGGATAAAACAATTACTGTTCTTGTCGAAACATACAAAAAGCATCCTCTTTACGGTAAACGCGTAAAGTACTCTAAAAAGTTCAAAGCTCATGATGAGCAGAACGCTGCAAAAGTTGGCGATATCGTACGTATTATGGAAACTCGTCCGCTTTCTGCGACTAAACGCTTCCGTCTTTTGGAAGTAGTAGAAAAAGCAGTAATTATTTAATGTTCGGAATAAGTTACATCCCGAAGGGAGGTTACACACATGATTCAACAAGAATCACGTTTAAAAGTTGCTGACAACTCAGGTGCTCGTGAAGTACTTACAATTAAAGTTCTTGGTGGCTCTGGCCGCAAAACCGCAAACATTGGTGATGTGATCGTTTGTACAGTGAAACAAGCAACACCAGGTGGCGTTGTTAAAAAAGGTGACGTTGTTAAAGCGGTTGTTGTAAGAACAAAATTCGGCGTACGTCGTAATGACGGTTCATACATTCGTTTCGATGAAAACGCATGTGTAATTATCCGTGATGATAAGAGCCCACGTGGAACTCGTATCTTCGGACCAGTTGCACGTGAACTTCGTGACAACAACTTTATGAAGATTGTTTCATTAGCTCCAGAAGTACTATAATTCAAAACAAATTGCCTTTAAGGAGGTGCGAACAGATGCATGTAAAAAAAGGTGACAAAGTCATGGTCATCTCTGGTAAGGATAAAGGCAAAACTGGTGTTATTCTAGCGGCATACCCAAAACAAGACCGAGTGATTGTTGAAGGTGTTAATATCGTGAAAAAACACTCTAAGCCATCCCAAGTGAATCCACAAGGTGGAATCATCAGCCAAGAGGCACCTATTCATGTATCAAACGTAATGCCAGTTGATCCCAAATCAGGCCAACCTACACGCGTTGGATATCAAGAGGTTGATGGCAAAAAAGTACGTGTTGCAAAAAAATCCGGTGAAGTTCTAGATAAATAGTCTATAAATGAAGGGAGGTACAATGAATGAACCGCCTAAAAGAAAAGTTTGATAAAGAAATTACTCCAGCTCTTGTGAGTAAATTTACCTATAAATCAGTAATGCAAGTACCAAAGCTTGAAAAGATCGTTATTAACATGGGTGTTGGTGACGCTGTTCAAAATGCAAAAGCACTTGATAACGCTGTTGAAGAATTATCGCTCATTACTGGTCAAAAACCAGTTGTCACTCGTGCGAAAAAATCAATTGCTGGTTTCCGTCTTCGTGAAGGTATGCCAATCGGTGCAAAAGTTACACTTCGTGGAGAGCGCATGTATGAATTCTTTGACAAATTAGTTTCTGTTTCTCTACCACGGGTACGTGACTTCCGTGGAATTTCAAAGAAATCTTTTGATGGCCGTGGAAACTACACTCTTGGTGTAAAAGAACAGTTAATCTTCCCTGAAATTGATTATGATAAAGTAAGCAAAGTTCGTGGTATGGATATCGTTATCGTTACAACTGCAAATACTGATGAAGAAGCACGTGAACTTTTAACTCAATTTGGAATGCCGTTCCAAAAGTAATCTCTATATAAAAGGGAGGCGAAAACGTGGCTAAGAAATCAATGATAGTGAAACAAAAACGTACGCCTAAATATAAGGTACAAGAATACACTCGTTGCGAGCGTTGTGGACGTCCACATTCTGTATACCGTAAATTTAAGCTTTGCCGTATTTGTTTCCGTGAATTAGCATACAAAGGACAAATTCCTGGTGTGAAAAAAGCTAGCTGGTAAAACCTAAAGTTCGGGAAGGAGGTAAAAACAAATGGTCATGACAGATCCAATTGCAGATTTGCTAACTCGCATCCGTAATGCGAACATGGTTCGTCACGAAAAATTAGAGGTTCCTGCTTCTAATATTAAGAAAGAAATCGCTGAAATTTTAAAGCGTGAAGGTTTCGTTCGTGATGTTGAATATATCGAGGATAACAAACAAGGAATTATTCGTATTTTCCTTAAATATGGTCCAAACAATGAGCGCGTTATTACTGGACTAAAACGTATCAGTAAGCCTGGTCTTCGTGTTTATGCAAAAACGAACGAGGTTCCTCGTGTGCTTAACGGACTAGGTATCGCATTAGTATCTACTTCTCAAGGCGTTCTTACAGATAAAGAAGCTCGCGCAAAACAAATTGGCGGAGAAGTATTAGCATACGTTTGGTAATAGAGTTTCTTAATGAATGGAGGTGCAATAAATGTCTCGCGTAGGTAAAAAACCAATCGAAATCCCAACAGGTGTTACCGTTACAATCAACGAAAACACTGTTACTGTAAAGGGTCCTAAGGGTGAACTAATTCGTTCTTTTAACCCTGATATGACTATTCAAGTGGAAGAGAACGTGATTAACGTAACTCGCCCATCTGATGTGAAAGAACATCGCGCATTGCACGGAACAACACGCGCATTACTTTCAAACATGGTTGAAGGTGTTTCTAAAGGATTTGAAAGAAGCCTTGAATTAATCGGGGTAGGGTATCGTGCTCAAAAACAAGGTAAAAAGCTTGTATTAAACGTAGGATATTCTCATCCAGTAGAAATCGAACCAGAAACTGGTCTTGAAATCGAAGTTCCATCAAATACAAAAGTTATTGTTAAGGGTGTTAGCAAAGAGCGCGTAGGCGCCCTAGCTGCCAACATTCGTGATGTACGTCCTCCTGAGCCTTATAAAGGCAAAGGAATCCGTTATGAAGGCGAATTTGTACGTCGTAAAGAAGGTAAAACTGGTAAGTAATGCCGCATAGGTAAACGAAAGGAGTGACCTAAATGATTACGAAGGCTGACAAAAATGCAGTACGTAAAAAAAGACATGCTCGTGTACGTGCAAAACTTAGTGGTACTGCAGCTCGTCCTCGTTTAAATGTGTTTCGTTCCAACAAACATATTTATGCGCAATTAATCGATGATGTTAATGGAGTTACGATCGCAAGTGCTTCTACATTAGATAAAGAAATTAGTCTTGATGCAACAGCAAATGTTGATGCTGCAGTTAAGGTCGGAGAATTAGTTGCTAAACGCGCTACTGTAAAAGGTGTTACATCTGTAGTGTTCGACCGTGGGGGATATTTGTACCATGGACGTGTGAAAGCATTAGCTGACGCAGCTCGTGAAAACGGCTTAGAATTTTAATAGACAAAGGAGGGACACACAAAGATGAATCGTATTGATCCAAACAAACTTGAACTTGAAGAACGCGTAGTTACGGTTAACCGTGTTGCGAAAGTTGTTAAAGGTGGACGGCGTTTTCGTTTCACTGCTCTTGTAGTAGTAGGAGACAAAAATGGTCATGTAGGTTTCGGTACTGGTAAAGCTCAAGAGGTACCAGATGCTATTCGTAAAGCGATTGAGGATGCGAAAAAGAACTTAGTTTCTGTACCTATGGTTGGTACAACTATTCCTCATGAAGTAATTGGACACTTTGGTGCTGGTGAAATCCTTCTAAAACCTGCTTCTGAAGGTACAGGAGTTATCGCTGGTGGTCCAGTTCGTGCGGTTCTTGAATTAGCTGGTGTTGGTGATATCCTATCTAAATCATTAGGTACTAATACACCAATTAACATGGTTCGTGCAACAATCGACGGATTAAATCAATTGAAACGTGCTGAGGAAGTAGCGAAATTACGCGGAAAATCAGTAGAAGAACTGTTAGGATAAGGAGGGAAATCAAATGGCAAATACTCTAGAAATTACCCTCACTCGCAGTGTGATTGGACGTCCACAAAGTCAACGTGAAACTGTTAAAGCACTAGGTCTACGTAAAGTAAACCAAACAGTAGAACAACAAGATAACCCAGCAATTCGCGGGATGATTAACAAAGTATCTCATTTAGTTACTGTAACTGAAAAATAATTAGATTTTTCTTCTAAATAAGGAGGTGCCAACATGAAACTTCATGAATTACAGCCTGCAGAAGGTTCTCGTAATGAACGCAAACGCAAAGGTCGCGGTATTGGTTCAGGTAATGGAAAAACTGCTGGTAAAGGTCATAAAGGTCAAAACGCACGTTCAGGCGGCGGAGTACGTCCTGGATTCGAAGGTGGTCAAACTCCTTTATTCAGACGTTTACCAAAACGTGGTTTCACAAACATTCATCGGAAAGAATTCGCTATCATCAATCTTGATGTGCTAAATCGTTTCGAAGAGGGAACTGAAATTACACCAGAACTTCTTATCGAAACTGGTCTTGTAAGTAAAGAAAAAGCAGGAATTAAGGTTCTTGCAAAAGGCAAAGTTGAGAAAAAGCTTACAGTTAAAGCTCATAAATTCTCTTCTGCTGCAAAGGAAGCTATTGAAGCTGCCGGCGGTCAAACTGAGGTGATTTAATGTTTCAAACGATCTCCAACCTTATGCGTGTTGCTGAGATAAGAAGAAAGATTATTTTCACCCTTCTCATGTTAGTTGTATTTCGCATCGGTACATTTATCCCTGTACCGAATGTGAATGCAGAACTATTAGGCGCTCAAGATGAAATGAATGTCTTCGGTGTTCTTAATACATTTGGAGGGGGAGCCCTTAAGAAATTCTCGATTTTTGCAATGGGAATTATGCCATACATTACAGCATCTATCATTATTCAGTTATTACAAATGGATGTAGTACCAAAGTTAACGGAGTGGTCGAAGCAAGGAGAAGTTGGACGCCGTAAAATAGCTCAGATTACTCGCTACTTTACAATTGTGCTTGGTTTTATCCAAGCTTTTGGCATGTCTTACGGTTTTAACAATCTTGCTGGCGGAGCTCTTATTGAAAATCCAGGCATTGGTACTTATCTATTAATCGCAATTGTATTAACAGCTGGTACAGCTTTTCTGTTGTGGTTAGGTGAACTGATTACTTCAAAGGGTGTAGGAAATGGAATCTCTATCATTATCTTTGCTGGGATCGTAGCTCAGATTCCAACAACGGTCAATCAAATCTATGCTCAGCAATTTGAAAATGTAGGAGAAGCACTTTTCCTTCGTATTGTAACGTTGGTTATTATTGTACTTGCAATTATTGCTGTAGTTGTTGGGGTAATTTTCGTTAACCAAGCATTACGCAAAATTCCAATTCAATATGCAAAACGGATGGTGGCTGGCCGTACACCTGTAGGTCAATCCACTCATTTGCCATTGAAGGTTAATGCCGCAGGGGTTATTCCTGTTATCTTTGCTATTTCATTTATTGTTACTCCTAGAACGATAGCTTCTTTCTGGGGTACCAATGATGTTACTACATGGATCCAGAAGATCTTTGACTATACACATCCTATTGGGATGGTCATATATAGTGCATTGATTGTGGCATTCACATATTTTTACGCCTTTATTCAGGTAAATCCGGAGCAATTATCCGATAATCTGAAGAAACAAGGTGGATATATTCCTGGTATTCGACCTGGTAAAAATACTCAGGAGTATTTGACTCGTGTCTTATATCGTTTAACAATCGTTGGTGCTTTATTCTTAGCTGCAATTGCCATACTACCGGTTTTCTTCATTAATCTCGCAAATTTACCACAGTCTGCTCAAATCGGTGGAACAAGCTTACTAATTGTTGTTGGTGTTGCCCTTGAAACAATGAAACAACTAGAAGCACAGCTTGTTAAACGTCACTATAAAGGTTTTATTAAATAAGCGGTTATGGGGACCAGTAGTTCCCTTAACCGTAAAAGAGACTGAGGGGGAATTCGAGTGAATTTAGTATTAATGGGGCTCCCTGGTGCTGGTAAAGGTACTCAAGCTGAGAAAATCGTCGATAGTTATGGCATTCCTCATATCTCAACTGGAGATATGTTCCGAGCTGCAATGAAGGAAGGAACAGAGCTAGGATTAAAGGCTAAATCTTATATAGATCAAGGTGCACTTGTACCAGACGAAGTGACTATTGGGATTGTAAGAGAACGTTTAAGCAAAGAGGATTGCAATAAAGGATTCTTATTAGACGGGTTTCCAAGAACTGTTCCACAAGCCGAAGCACTTGAGGATATTTTAAAAGATTTAGGCAAAACAATTGATTACGTCATTAATATTGATGTTGATCAAGACATTCTAATGGAGCGCTTAACAGGACGAAGAATCTGTAAGGATTGCGGAGCGACTTATCATCTAGTGTTTAATCCTCCAGCAAAAGAAAACACATGTGATCGATGCGGTGGAGAATTATATCAACGAGCTGATGATAATGAAAACACTGTTAAAAACCGTTTAGAAGTCAATGTTCAACAATCTAAACCATTACTCGATTTTTATGAGACGAAAGGCTACTTACGAAATATTAATGGTCAACAAGATATTCAGGTAGTTTTCGAAGAAGTGAATCGTCTCCTCGGGAGTTTGAATTAATGATTATTTGTAAATCTCCAAGAGAAATCGAAATTATGCGAGAAGCAGGTCGCATAGTAGCACTCACTCACCAAGAGTTAAAAAAACATATTGCTCCAGGAATCTCAACCAAAGAATTGGATGTAATTGCTGAAAATTTTATTCGTAAACAGGATGCAATTCCTTCTTTCAAGGGTTATAATGGGTTTCGCGGAAGCGTGTGTACCTCTGTGAATGAAGAACTGGTTCACGGAATTCCTGGTGACCGAGTTTTAAATAATGGTGACATTATTAGCATTGATATAGGCGCTAAGTTTAATGGTTACCACGGTGATTCAGCTTGGACTTATCCTGTCGGTACGGTGGATGAAGATACAATGCGTCTATTAGATGTAACGGAGTCGTCTTTATACAAAGGACTGATAGAAGCTAAGCCAGGTGTACGTCTAACGAACATTTCCCATGCAATTCAAGAGTATGCGGAATCAAATGGCTTTTCTATTGTACGTGAGTATGTCGGACATGGAATTGGGAAAGACTTACATGAGGACCCTGATGTTCCTCACTATGGTCCACCTAATAAAGGTCCGCGATTAAGACCCGGAATGGTGCTTGCTATTGAACCGATGGTGAATGCAGGAAGTCGTTATGTTAAGACATTGGCTGATGACTGGACTGTTGTTACAGTTGATGGAAAGATGTGTGCTCATTTTGAACATACAATCGCGATCACTGAAACAGGCTATGAAATATTAACGCAAGTTTAATTTGAGATAGTTGTTCGATATCTTAAGTTCAGGCATTGCTTAATTCGAAAAATTGTATCGCGAAATGATTAGGCGATATTGATTTTGTATGCTATAATGAGAAGGTTGACTGACTTTGGGGCTGTTATAGTCTTAAATTTGTTTTTATGGAACACTTTTAAAATGGCAAATAGCTAAAAAGGTCAATAGATTTTTGCGTTACCAGAATTAAGTTGGTATTTTGAACCATTCGATATATACAGGGACTCTTAATACAATATTTAAGTTTATAAGGTTACGTATCTTAGAAAAGAAGGGGGAATCAGTTCGATGGCGAAAGATGATGTTATTGAAATCGAAGGTACTGTTACGGAAACTTTGCCGAATGCAATGTTTAAAGTTGAATTAGAAAATGGTCATACTGTATTAGCTCACGTTTCTGGTAAGATTCGCATGCACTTTATTCGTATTTTGCCAGGTGATAAAGTAACAGTTGAGCTTTCTCCATATGACTTAACTCGCGGAAGAATTACTTATCGCTTTAAATAATCTTGATTGCACTCCGTACTATTAAGGAGGTTAGGATAATGAAAGTAAGACCATCTGTTAAACCCATCTGCGAAAAATGTAAAGTTATCCGCAGACGCGGTAAAGTTATGGTTATCTGTGAAAACCCTAAGCATAAACAAAAACAAGGTTAATAACAAGGAGGTGCGCATCTAAATGGCACGTATTGCAGGTGTTGATATCCCACGTGAAAAGCGTGTAGTTATCTCATTAACTTACATCTATGGTATTGGAAAAAATACTGCACAAAAAGTATTAGCTGAAGCAGGTGTTTCTGAAGACACTCGTGTACGCGATTTAACAGAAGACGAATTAACAAAAATTCGTGAGAGCATCGACAAATTAAAAGTTGAAGGTGACCTTCGTCGTGAAGTATCCCTCAACATTAAACGTCTAATGGAAATTGGTTGCTACCGTGGACTTCGTCATCGTCGTGGTTTACCAGTTCGTGGTCAAAATACGAAGAACAATGCTCGTACACGCAAAGGTCCTCGTAAGACTGTAGCTAACAAGAAGAAATAATTGGTAAAGGAGGTACTTTAAATGGCTCGTAAAACTAATACACGTAAACGTCGTGTGAAAAAAAATATTGAATCAGGTATTGCTCATATTCGTTCAACATTTAATAATACAATCGTAACGATTACTGACGTTCATGGTAATGCTCTTTCTTGGTCAAGTGCTGGTGCATTAGGATTTAAAGGTTCTCGTAAATCTACTCCTTTCGCAGCACAAATGGCAGCAGAAACAGCTGCAAAAGCATCTATGGAACATGGTATGAAAACTCTTGAAGTAACTGTAAAAGGACCTGGTGCAGGACGTGAAGCTGCAATCCGTGCTCTTCAAGCTGCTGGTCTAGAAGTTACAGCTATTAAAGACGTTACTCCAGTACCACATAACGGATGCCGCCCACCAAAACGTCGTCGTGTTTAATTTTTCTGTATAGAATTTGTATCCCTGTCTATAATGGGATATGATGAGTATTTTAGATTATCAGAATGATTAATCCAGTTGTTGTGCACAATCGGGAATGTATACATGGGGACTTTCGGTTACCATATAACCGAGGTTTCGACGTTTTGAAGGAGGGTATATTTGATGATCGAAATAGAAAAACCAAAAATTGAAACGGTTGAGATCAGCGATGATGCCAAATACGGAAAGTTCGTCGTAGAACCACTTGAGCGTGGATATGGTACTACTTTGGGTAACTCCTTACGTCGTATCCTATTATCCTCACTCCCAGGTGCTGCTATTACAGCGATTCAAATTGAAGGGGTACTCCATGAGTTCTCAACAATTGAAGGCGTCGTTGAAGATGTAACATCTATCATTTTAAACATTAAGAAATTAGCATTGAAAATCTATTCTGATGAAGAAAAGACGCTTGAAATTGATGTTCAAGGTGAAGGTGTTATTACTGGTGCAAATATCACGCATGACAGTGACGTCGAAATTCTTAACCCTGATCTTTATATCGCTACTCTTGGATCAAATGGTCATCTACGCATGCGTTTAACAGCTAGACGTGGTCGTGGCTATACTCCTGCTGATCAAAATAAGAGAGAAGATCAACCAATTGGTGTCATACCTATCGACTCCATTTACACTCCAGTATCACGTGTTGCTTATCAAGTAGAAAATACACGTGTCGGTCAAATGACCAACTATGATAAACTAACTTTTGATGTTTGGACTGACGGAAGTACTGGTCCACAAGATGCGATAGCACTTGGAGCGAAGATTTTAACTGAGCATTTGAATATCTTTGTTGGATTAACTGATGAAGCGCAAAATGCTGAGATAATGGTTGAAAAAGAAGAAGATCAAAAAGAAAAAGTTCTTGAGATGACAATTGAGGAGCTTGATTTATCAGTTCGTTCATATAACTGCTTAAAACGCGCTGGCATCAATACCGTTCAGGAATTGGCTAATAAAACTGAAGAAGATATGATGAAGGTACGTAACTTAGGTCGTAAATCTCTAGAAGAAGTAAAACATAAATTAGAAGAGCTTGGTTTAGGTTTACGTAAAGACGACTGATTCATTCATTCGCTTGGACGATGAACGTTTAAACTTGCTAAAATCATAACTCAAAAAGGAGGGAAACTTTCATGGGATACAGAAAGTTAGGACGCACCAGCGCTCAGCGTAAAGCTATGTTACGTGACTTAGCTACAGACTTAATCATCAACGAGCGTATTGAAACAACTGAAACACGCGCAAAAGAACTTCGCTCAGTTGTTGAAAAAATGATCACTCTAGGCAAACGTGGAGATTTACATGCACGTCGTCAAGCTTCTGCTTACATTCGTAACGAAGTAGCAAATGTTGAAACGAACCAAGATGCAGTTCAAAAACTATTCAGCGATATCGCTCCTCGTTATGAAGAACGCCAAGGTGGTTACACTCGTATTATGAAATTAGGGCCTCGTCGCGGTGATGGCGCACCAATGGTAATCATTGAGTTAGTTTAATATAATCACTCACAGACAACAAGGGCTCAGGACAGTTTAGTGAAAACTTGTTCTTTGCCCTTTTTCTGTAAAAGATATTTGTTTAATAGAAATAAGCCCCAATAGAGCGTTATGATGAGCGTGTTACATACATGAATGGAAGTGGTACATCCCTTTCTTGTATGGAAACCGAAATAATAAATAGTTGAGTTATACTCGGCTTTTATAGGTTGGTCATTTGACTTACATGTCTCGTCTAGCTCTCGCACCTCCACTCCTTTAATTCGTATATCGTCTTGTTAATGAATCGTGTCGATAGTGGAGGTGCAGGCTTTTATTTATGTATTCAATGGGCCCATGATTTTCGAAGACACATTGTTTATTTTTTTTGCAATTATTTTTTTATATTCGTTATCATTATTTTGTCTTCATTTCATTAAGGCTCGCCAGTTGGCGAGTTTTCTTTATATCCATTGAATTTAATTATGCTATATTAAAATATAATGAGTGATGATATAAAGAGTTTGAGAATAGCAGAGCTGAGAAAGGGGGATTCAGGTGAATAGAGCGCTTGTAACATTGGATCATGTGTCTTTTACTTATGAAGGACAGGCGGACTACGCCTTGCACCAGGTCTCATTTAAGATCTATGAGAATGAGTGGTTAGCAATCGTTGGACATAATGGTTCTGGAAAATCCACTTTAGCAAAACTAATGAATGGCTTACAATTCCCACAAGAGGGCAGTATCAATGTTTGTGGAATGACACTATCGGAAGAATCCGTTTGGGAAATAAGAAAGCGCATTGGTATGGTTTTTCAAAATCCAGATAATCAGTTTGTCGGGACAACCGTTCAGGATGATGTGGCTTTTGGGTTAGAAAATAACGGAATCGAAAGAGAAATTATGGTGGAGCGGGTGAAAAGCTCCTTAGAAAGCGTCAAAATGGATGGTTTTCTCAATCAAGAGCCGCACCATCTTTCAGGTGGACAAAAACAAAGGGTTGCGATTGCAGGTGTGATTGCACTACGACCCGATATTATTATCTTAGATGAGGCAACCTCTATGCTAGATCCTAGAGGCAGAGAAGAGGTATTAAATACAGTAAGGGAGTTAAAAAGGGATCATCAGATGACAGTTATCTCGATTACCCATGATTTAGAAGAGGCTGCAAGGGCTGATCGCATGATTGTCATGAATAAAGGCCAGTTATATCGGGAAGGTACTCCAACGGAAATTTTTCAAATGGATGAAGAACTAGTGAGACTTGGACTTGATATTCCTTTTCCAATCAAAATGAGTAAAATGCTTAGGGAAAAAGGACTTCCCATTGCAAAACATTTCCTATCAGAAGAAGAGTTGGTGAATGAATTATGGACATCTCACTTCAGCAAGTAGAATATCGCTATCAAGCTAATACTCCGTTTGAACGACTTGCCCTCCAAGATGTATCGATTGATATTCCAAGTGGTACCTATCTTGCGATTATTGGTCATACTGGTTCAGGAAAGTCTACTGTTTTACAGCATTTAAATGTTTTATTAAAGCCAACTAAAGGAAAGGTCATAATTGGTGAGCGGGAAATTAACTCCGGGAAGAAACAAAAGGATCTCAAAGGAATAAGAAAACGAGTTGGAATTGTTTTTCAGTTTCCTGAACATCAGCTTTTTGAGGAAACGGTTGAAAAGGATATTTGCTTTGGTCCGATGAACTTTGGGGTTTCTGAAGAACAGGCAAAGCTCCGTGCTAAAAAGGCTATTGAGCAGGTTGGTTTAGCACAGGAAATAATGGACAAGTCTCCTTTTGATTTATCTGGTGGTCAAATGCGACGGGTCGCGATTGCAGGTGTATTAGCAATGGAGCCGGACGTGATCGTATTAGATGAGCCGACGGCAGGTCTCGATCCAAGAGGTCGGAAGGAGATCATGGAGATGTTCTACCGATTACATCAGGAAAGAGGATTATCTACCGTGTTGGTCACTCATAGCATGGAGGATGCGGCAATGTATGCTGATCGAATTGTGATTATGCATAAAGGAAAGGTGTATAAGCAAGGAACACCGAAAGAAATTTTTTCATCTCCAGAAGGCTTATTGGAACTCGGATTAGATGTTCCAGAGGTAGTTCGTTTTCAAAATAAATTTGAGCATACCTTTCATGCTAAGCTTTCAAAAACCTGTTTAACCATGGAAGATTTAACAGAGGAAATTGCTGATTTCTTCAAGGGGAGTGATCGCAAATGATGGATAATATGATTTTGGGGCGCTATATCCCTGGTGAGTCCATTATTCATCGAATGGATCCTCGCTCAAAGCTAATCCTTGTATTTTTATTTGTTTGTATCGTTTTTATTGCAAATAACAATTTAACTTATGGGTTGATTACTCTTTATACCATTGTGATGGTCACGTTTTCAAGGATTTCCATTCGCTTTATTATTGCAGGTATGAAGCCTGTTATTTGGTTGATTTTATTTACGCTTGTGCTGCATTTGTTTTTTACAAGAGAAGGAGACGTTCTATTCCATATTGGTTCATTCAAAATTTATGAAGAGGGCGTTCGCCAAGGGATTTATATTTCTATTCGCTTCTTTTTATTGATTATGATCACGTCATTATTAACGTTGACCACTACGCCTATAGAGATTACCGATGGTCTTGAGACATTATTAGGTCCATTAAAAAAAATCAAGTTTCCTGTACATGAGCTTGCTTTAATGATGTCCATTTCTTTAAGATTTATTCCGACTTTAATGCAGGAAACGGATAAGATTATGAAAGCGCAAATTGCACGCGGAACGGAATTTTCAAGCGGCCCATTGAAGGAAAGAATAAAAGCCATTGTGCCCCTACTCATTCCTTTATTTGTGAGTTCTTTTAAAAGAGCGGAGGAGTTAGCTGTCGCAATGGAGGCCAGAGGGTACCGTGGCGGTGAGGGACGAACGAAGTACCGTGTATTAAGTTGGCGGGGTACAGACACAATTATGCTATTGTTACTCGTTGCAGTAACTGCTTTATTGACCATATTTAGAACATAGGGATGCTGTATGATGCAAAGGTTAAAATGTAAGGTTCAATATGATGGGACAAGCTTTTCAGGCTATCAAGTACAACCAAATAAACGAACGGTCCAAGGAGAGCTGGAAAAGGCTCTCCAAAGGCTTCATAAGGGCGGAATGGTTAAGGTTTACGCATCTGGAAGAACGGATGCAGGAGTGCATGCTAAAGGGCAAATCATTCATTTTGATTCTCCATTAGCGATTCCTCTAATTAAATGGGAAACCGCTCTCCAATCAATGCTTCCTCAGGATATAGCTGTCTCTTGTTTTGAGATGGTTGCTCCTGGCTTTCATGCGCGCTTCGATGCAAAAGGAAAAGAATATCGATATTTTGTCCATATTTCACCGCAGCGCGATCCGTTTAAACGGAATTACAGTTACCATTATTCATATCCCCTTGACTTTGAGAAGATGAGAAACGCAAGTGAATCTTTACTGGGAACCCATGATTTTACTAGCTTTTGCTCCGCTAAATCAGAGGTTGAGGATAAGGTAAGGACTATTCATGCGATTGAAATTTCACAGGATGGGGATTTGCTTATGTTTCGTTTTGTTGGAAATGGTTTTCTTTATAATATGGTAAGGATACTGGTTGGAACCTTATTAGAAGTCGGGTCTGGAGGCCTTTCGCCAGCTTCTGTGAAAGAAATAATCGAGAGAAAAGATCGGCAATTTGCTGGTAAAACGGCACCACCTCAAGGGCTATTTTTGTGGGAAGTGTTTTATTGAGTAAGAGGAAAACTGGTTGAATGACAGGAAAAGATTTTGAGAATTTAAATGGATATAGATTATGAAAGCTGATCATAATCGCAAATAAATTAGGAAAATCAGTTATATCCAGTTAATTAAGACCATTTTGCTTTTTTGAACGTCGTTTGGGATTTTTTGAACTAGGATTTCATTATATTTCACATGGCCATGATTTTTAACAATCCAATACTCTCAAAAAATTTTTTACCCGTGACAACTATTCCTGGTGTAACATCCTCTTGACATGTACACTGGACTGATATATCATAATATGGTATGTATTTTAATCCCACGGTAAGCCCCGGAACTTATTGTGATCAAAATATACGAACTCAAAAATTTATGAAAATGGATATTGATTAGGAGGGAAACTCATGCGTACAACGTTTATGGCGAATGCCCAAAACATCGAGCGTAAATGGTACGTAATTGATGCAGAAGGTAAAACTTTAGGTCGTCTTGCTAGCGAAGTTGCATCAATTCTACGTGGTAAACATAAACCAACTTACACACCACATGTTGATACAGGTGATCATGTAATTATTTTAAATGCTTCTAAGATTGAATTAACTGGTAAAAAATTAACTGACAAAATTTATTACCGCCATACAATGCATCCAGGTGGTTTAAAAACAAGAACTGCTCTTGAAATGCGTACAAATTACCCTGAAAGAATGTTAGAACTTGCTATCAAAGGCATGCTTCCAAAAAATTCTTTAGGTCGTCAAATGTTCAAAAAATTACATGTATATGCTGGTGCAGAACACAAACACCAAGCACAACAACCTGAAGTTTACGAACTTCGTGGATAATTAAAGGGAGGGTATTAACTTGGCACAGGTTCAATATATTGGTACTGGTCGTCGTAAGAGCTCCGTTGCACGTGTTCGTTTAGTTCCAGGCGACGGAAAAATCGTAATCAACGGTCGTGACATCGAAAACTACATTCCATTTGAAGCACTTCGTGAAGTAGTAAAACAACCATTAAACGCTACGGAAACTTTAGGTAGCTATGATATTCTTGTAAACGTAAAAGGTGGAGGTTATACTGGTCAAGCTGGCGCAATCCGCCATGGTATCGCTCGTGCGTTACTTCAAGTAGATCCAGAATACCGTCCAACACTTAAACGTGCTGGATTATTAACCCGTGACGCTCGTATGAAAGAACGTAAGAAATACGGTCTTAAAGGCGCTCGTCGTGCACCTCAGTTCTCAAAACGTTAATTTTTGCCGTTTTTCAGAAGGCTCTCAAGCATTTTGCTTGGGGGTCTTTTTTTGTTTTAATAAAGCATAAATTGCCAACAGTGGTGAAAGCTTCATGTAGTGCCCATTTCAGGAATAAAGTATTAATGTAACTATGTTGCTGTTTTATTTAAAGGCTCGCCAAATAATCGATTTTTCTTTCTATTTAACAATGGTTTCGCTTTAATTTGGGCAATTTATAAGAAAAGGAGGGAATATGTATGGCGAGAAGAAATAGAATCTTAGTCCCGGAGGCACAGAATAGACTTAATCAGTTAAAGGCAAAAGTAGCAGGAGTGAATCAACCGGAGCAAGCAAAATTTGAAGCAGCGGAGGAGGCAGGTGTCCCTCTTCATAAGGGATATAATGGGACGCTAACTTCCAAACAGGCTGGCAAGATTGGCGGCAGATTAGGGGGAAATATGGTTAAAGAACTTGTAAAAATGGCGCAAGAAGATTTGAGTAAGAGACAATAGCAGGGGAAAGAAAAGGGGGCGGAATCTACATAAGAGTCGCCTCTTTTTTTAGTTCAGAGAGACTGGGCAGTTCATTTTATTTAAATTTCTCCTATATTTTGCAAAAAATAAAAAAAGGCGGATGCCACATATAAAGCATCCACACTCTCAATATACCTTTGTATTTATTTTAAGTTAATGATTTCTGTTTCTGTTCCAAATGCCCCTGTTTGTACCTGCAATTGGAGATCATTTGCCTTGGCAATATCAGGTGCGACATCAAAAACGACTTTCCCTGACATTTCGGAGTCTGGATTTAATTGTTGGGCAAAAAAGCTATTTTGAATATCTCCACTTTCACTCTGATTTGCGGAAAGACTTGCTGCTGAGTCTGCCTCATAGGTTTTATCTCCACGCTTCAGTTTAAAAAAGCTGGAATCTACTGTTACGGCTTCATTCCCATTATTTTTCACATTGACTTTAATGACAACGAAGGTTCCATTTGCCTTTTCAGGTAAAGCGGAAGGGCCTACCTGTGTGGCTGTATCCTTGCTAATTACATTATATACCATATCTCCAATTTTTACTTGATCGCCAATTCCATACGTTTTCTTAGCAGGTTCCTCAGTCTTATCTTTTTCATTGGTTGTGGTTGTTTTTTCATCATCGTCTCCATTCCCGCAGTTGGCAATGGCAATGACAACAATAATTACTAATACCCAAAACCAAAATCTTTTATAAAACGGTTTTTTTCTTTTTCCATCTGCCATTTTTAATCCCCTTTAATGTATTTAATTTTTCAGCTAATTGCTTTGATTTTTATTTTTTATCATTTTCCTTTTATTATTCATTTTTCTTGTGGTTCGTCTTTTATATCAAGCGTTGGATAATTTAGACAATTAATTGGTAATGGAATGCGGTCTAAAGTTTGAATGACTCCTTCTTGGAAGTTGAAAAATATCTTCAAGGGGCGTGAAAGCAAGTGACTGTGATAACAACCTTTATTGAAAAAAAACAAGAAAAAAGGATTAAATATGAACGATCAGTACTAAGGGAAATATCGATTAATACCTTAAAGGAACGAGTACAAACCTATTTCGGCACATCTAATCTCACTTCTCACCTCGTTATGGAGAGAGGAATTGAAGAAGCATTATATGATGTGGCGATTGAATCGTATTTATTGGGTGCTCATTTTAGTCGATTTGGCTATTATGGGGAGTCAGCGGAAAGTGTAAAAAAGCGCTGCTATTATGAAGAAAAACATTTAATTGATACGTTATATAATTTTATATTGTTTTGGGGGAAAGGTTCGGAAGGAGTTTATAGTGAATCGTTATTTTATTTGTGTGAGCAGTATGTTGATAGTTGGTGGAGAGATGGGTTTCGAAAGGGAGAACGAAGATATAAGCTAAGACTTCATTAGTTGTTCTAGAATTCCCGCTTGTCCCATATATTGAATTATGAGGGACAAGCGGGAAGGAATGATTGGGATCAATGGGAAAAAAGCTAAAAATTGTCGCCTTTATTGCCGGACTTCTTATTTTTTTCATCATATTGCAATATGATTTTATCAATAATAGTTCTTGGAAATCATGGAATCTTCCTTTATCAGGAAGGGTTATTTTGCTTGATCCTGGTCATGGTGGTCCGGATGGGGGAGCGGGAGATAAAGATGTACTGGAAAAGGATATTGCCCTAAATGTTTCTTTGAAGTTACGGGATTATCTTCAGGAACAGGGGGCACTTGTTATTATGACAAGGGAGAAGGATAAGGATCTTGCTGATGAGGATACAAGGGGCTATAGCAGAAGAAAAGTGGAGGATTTGAAGAAAAGGCTTGATATGATTAATAATTCAGGTGCAGATTTTTATATTAGCGTTCATCTAAACGCAATTCCATCACCAAGATGGAGCGGAGCACAGACTTTTTATGCGCCACAATTATTGGAGAATCAAAGGGCTGCAAGATTTATTCAGGACGAATTTCGCACGAATTTAGAAAATACGACGAGAAAGTCTAAAGCGATGAATTCAGTCTATATCCTTAAGCATTCGAATAAACCGGGTGTTCTTGTGGAAATCGGTTTTCTATCAAATCCAGAGGAAAAAGAAAGGCTGAAAAGCGACGCTTATCAAGAAAAGGTAGCAGCTTCAATTTATAAAGGCATGCTTCGGTATTATTCAAAGGAAAAGGAATTAACAGAAAGTGAATAAATGGAAAGAAGGCTGATGTCTTCTTTTTTCAATTGTTTTTTTGCTTGTTCTCTTTTTCACCGAATATTAAGGCATATCTTTGAAGTTTCCGTGATTGAATTAACAGCTATTTTGGCCATATATGTTATACTGGTAAAAGAAAACGAATACATAGGCGGTGATTTTATTGTTAACAGAAGCACAGGTAAGAGAGTTAATCGGTGAGTTACAAGAACCATTTTTACATAAAGCGTTAAAGGATTTAGACGGTATTTTAGAAGTAAAGATAAAAGAAGAGAAGAATCACGTGAGTGTAAAAGTGGCGATCGCGAAGACAGGTACTGCTGAACAGCTTCAATTGCAGACTCAGATTGTAAATACTTTAAAAGAAGCAGGAGCACAAACCGTTGGAATTCGTTTTGGGGAACTACCAAAAGAGGTAATTGAAAAATTCAGAGCGAATGAACAAGAAGAGAATCCAGGTCTTCTTAATGGCAGCAAAACGAAATTTATTGCCATTGCGAGCGGAAAAGGCGGGGTTGGAAAATCCACCGTGTCAGTTAATCTTGCAGTTGCCTTAGCGCGTTTAGGGAAGAAGGTTGGTTTGATTGACGCGGATATTTATGGATTTAGTGTCCCTGATATGATGGGAATTACAAAACGTCCAGTCGTTCGTGGAGAAAAAATCCTTCCTGTTGAACGCTTTGGAGTAAAAGTCATTTCCATGGGCTTTTTTGTTGAAGATAATGCCCCCATTATTTGGCGTGGACCAATGCTTGGAAAAATGTTGAATAGCTTCTTTAATGAGGTAGAATGGGGGGATTTAGACTATCTTCTTCTTGATTTGCCTCCAGGTACAGGAGATGTAGCTCTCGATGTCCATTCTATGCTACCGGCATGTAAGGAAATTATTGTTACAACTCCACATCCAACAGCAGCTTTTGTAGCAGCACGAGCAGGTGCAATGGCACTTAGAACCGAGCATGAATTATTAGGGATTATCGAAAATATGGCATATTTTGAAAGTAAGGTTACAGGTGAAAAAGAGTATGTATTTGGCCAAGGTGGCGGTGAAAAGCTAGCGGAAGAGCTAAAAACTGAGATTCTCGGTAAACTTCCACTTGGACAACCAGATTGGAATGACGATGATTTTGCCCCTTCTATCTACCAATTGGATCACAAAACAGGTCAAATTTATCAAGAAATTGCACAAAAGGTTGCCAAACTATTAGGATAATCAAAAAGGAGAGGCGTGTCTAACTTAGGCAGTCTCTCCTTTATTATTTATAAGAATGTTTTTTAGAATTAGGGATAACACAGCAGCATATTTCAATCATGAGGTAGACTTTTTAAAGTGTTATTTTGGTATTAGCTTTTCTTTTCCTCTTTGCTTTTTGCCTCCTCAGCTGCCTTCATCAAAATATCTTGAATCTGAGTTTTGAAAGAAGGGGTATTGAATGTTTCGGTTATGATTTTTTGCAAATGGCCCCTGTACTCTTTGCTTTTTAAAATCGTGGTGACTTCTTTTTCTAGCTCGGGATCCTTTAAAATCTCAATCATTTTCGCACGATATTCTGGATCATTCATTAAATCCTTCAGCAATTTTTCATTCTCTTTATTCATGCTTTTTGCCATGGCGTTTGCAAACTTCGGATCCTCAAAGGATTTTTTCCAAAATTCAGTTCCCTTATCCGAAGTTAAGGTTTTTTGAATGGTCTCTGAAACCACTTTTTGATCCATGACTAGTTCTTGTTTCATTGAATCGTCTTTCATAATCTCCTGGATGGCCTTTTTACCATCATCTGTTTTTAAAATATCTACTACCATTTTTTTAGTTTCATCATAATCCATTTGCTTAGTTGCTAAATCGCCTTGTGCGCATCCAGTAAAAATCAATATGGTAGGTAGGAGGAGCAAAAGGAATCTCAATCGCATAGCAAAAGCTCCTTTCAAAAAGAGTTATCCCTATTTCTATATTGAAGAAATTTGAGCATTATTATGCGTGAAATGACGGAATTTCTAGATTTTTCATTGAGTGGTTGGTACAATCAAGTAAGAAGAATCAGAATATTTTTTTGGAGGAATAAAAAGTGACAAGCCGAAATTGGGTGAAGTTCTTTTTAACGACCCTGCTTATTGGTGCAATGACAACGGGAATTGTGGGGATGGTTGTTAGATGGAATGAGTTTGAATCAGCATTTAAAAATTTTAATCTTATTGAAATGTTATCCGCTTTTTTATGGTTATTCGGAGTAGGGCTAATCTTTAGTCTCCTAAGTCAAATGGGGTTTTTCGCTTACTTAACCGTCCATCGTTTTGGGCTTGGAATGTTTCGATCTGTAACATTGTGGAATATCGCACAATTAATCTTGATTGTGATTGCTATTGTTGATTTAGTTTATTTAAGATATACACGGTTTGCCTCTAATGGAGAAAGTATTCTTCCTTATATTGGAATAGCCTTGTTTCTCTTGATAGTCGGATTGATTGTTGCGTATATAAAGGCGAAGGAAACAAATAAGAGCGCGTTTGTTCCAGCACTGTTTTTTATGGTAGTGGTAACAATCATTGAGTGGGTACCGGTTTTGCAAAATAATAAACCAACCTGGTTTTATATCATGCTCTTTGCTTTATTAGTATGTAATTCCTATCAACTTTTATCCCTTCATAAAATTAATCAAAAGTCCGCTGAACAGCTGAAGAATAAACCAGTGAAATCTGGTAGATCCGGAAAAGTAGTGAAGCCGTCCAAATAAATGGGCGGCTTTTCTGTCGATTTTTTAATATCTTATTTTATTTCTCGTGTTTTTGAACTAGCATTGGCAATCATTTCTGAAACAGATACTAATTTTAAATGTTTGTTATCTAATTTATCGATAATTTCGGGTAATGCCCTTGCTGTTTGTTTTGCTGAATCAGAAGCATGCATTAAGATGATATCTCCTTTTTTTGCCTCGGTTGCATGGTCGACTATTTCTGTAACACCAGGATTTGTCCAATCCTTGGTATCCACACTCCAATGAACGACAGTAAGGCCAAAGCGATTTGCAACCTTTAGGGTACGCTGATCGAAGTGTCCAGTTGGGGCACGTACTAATTTAATATCTTTCACATTCAGCTTTTGAAAAGCAACCTGTGCTTTTGATAAATCTTGTCTTATTTTTGCATCTTCAAGCTCCGTGTAATCAACATAATTATATCCAAGAATGCCAATCTCATATCCTTCCTTGACAATTCGATTGACTAAATCAGGATGCCTTTCTGCCCATGAACCAGATAGAAAAAAAGTGGCTGCTGGAACTTTCTCCTTCTTTAATACATCAAGAATTGGCTCTGCTTTTTCATCCCCCCACCCAATATTAAATGTTAAAGCAACATTTTGTTCTCCTTTATAAACGGCTTTTGGACTATCCTTTGCAGAGAAAACGGGTACTTGTACAATGTTTTCTAAATATAAAAACCAAGCTGTGAAAAATGCGGCAACCATAATGAGAATGACTTGTTTAATCGACTTACCGTTTAATATAAAAAAGAAATTCATTTTATACTCACCTCTTGTCCATACCATTCTTGTTTTCATTTTTATGCAGATATTGAAGTGTTTATGTTAAAAAAAATGACTTATAAAATTAGGAAAAGTGGATAACACTACAATAACTTAATTTTCATTATTTGGAGTGGTTATGGATGATAGGAATACTGATAAATGAAATAGAGGTTAAAGAGCTTGAATATTTATTAAAGAGAGAAATGGATGAAATTTTATTTGATTTAAGGGATGACCGAATTGATCATATTGTAAAAAGGGCTATGGAAGAACGGTATAAAATTTTGTTTAGTTTATTTAAGCGAATAGCTGAACCAAAAGAATGTCTACAATACACGCGTTCAAGTAAATTGAAAAGAATTGGACAAAATAAAACGATGAATTGAATAACATTATAAGGAAAATAATTTAAATCTTGTTGACATAAAGAAATTATCTTGGTATATTAATAAACATCGCTGAAACGAACTGAAAAAACAACACAAAAAAGTTGTTGACATTCAATATCAAATGATGATATATTAAGAAGGTCGCTTCGAGCGAATGAATGAAAAATTGCTCTTTGAAAACTAAACAAATCATACGTCAACGTTAATTCTATTATTTTTAAAATTAAGAGCTAATCTTACTCTTTTTTGGAGAGTTTGATCCTGGCTCAGGACGAACGCTGGCGGCGTGCCTAATACATGCAAGTCGAGCGAACTTGCGGGAGTTTGCTCCCAAAAGTTAGCGGCGGACGGGTGAGTAACACGTGGGCAACCTGCCTGTAAGACTGGGATAACATCGGGAAACCGATGCTAATACCGGATAATTCTTTCCTGCTCATGCAGGAAAGCTGAA
>NZ_JBHKFI010000025.1:0-58564 GCF_042263505.1 Cytobacillus sp. Hz8
TAACTTTTGGGAGCAAGCTCCCGCAAGTTCGCTCGACTTGCATGTATTAGGCACGCCGCCAGCGTTCGTCCTGAGCCAGGATCAAACTCTCCAAAAAAGAGTAAGATTAGCTCTTAATTTTAAAAATTGAATTAACGTTGACGTTTCTGCATTTGTTTAGTTTTCAAAGAACTATTTTTGAGACGTTTATTATCTTAACATCTCGCTCTGATGCTTGTCAATATTATTTTTTAGAAATAATATTTTTAATCAGCGACAGAATTTAATTCTAACAAGAAAATTCATACTTGTCAATGATCTTTTTTATTTTATCGTTGATTTATCTTTACCCTTCATCAGCGACGTTTATTATCTTACTATCATTTTTAATAAAAGTCAACACATTTTATTATAGTTAATAACAAATAAACCAACCAAAACATAAGAACCCTCCAATTGCTTGGAAGGTCCCTACTAGTTTCTACATTAAATATGGAAAATTCGATCCGCATATAACTCTTCTAGTTTAAAATTGTACTCCGTTCCTCCATCAATATTAGCACTTTGATATACAGGTGGTTTATAACCGTTCTTTATCATTATTTCGATTGCTTCATAAATAGTTTGTTGAAGTAGTAATGTTGCTGAGAATGAAGATGTTCCACATACTTTTGTTTCTAATCCATCTATGTTTAATGCCGCATCTCCAAATTCTGAACAATTATCAAGGATGACGTCCGCAAATTCATATAGTAATTTTCCACTTGAATGACGGGATGTTGATTTTTTTGAAGCTTCCAGTGCAGTTACAACAATTAATTTATTCCCATGGTCTTTTATCCATTTCGCTAATTCAATTCCCATCGGATTACGACCGGAGTTTGAAATTAGAAAGAAAACATCATTAGGTTTAATTTGAAGACGATGAGTTAAAAGTGTTCCAACTCCTTCTACAGATTCATACATACCACCTGCAGGATCCATAATTACCTTTGATGAAATTAACCCTCCCGCTCTTCCACTTACTTCAATTGCTGCTGCATAGGAATGTCCGCTGCCAAAAGCTTGCGTGATTCCTCCATTCATAATTCCCTCTGCAACAATCTGTGCCGCCTTATGAATATTTTCTGCTTGAGTTCTCTCTAATTTATCTGTTAATTCTCGTGCTTTGTCGAAAAATTCTAGTCCCATGATTTTGCCCTCCATACATTTTGTAGTTTCTTACTAGATGATTGACTAACCTTTTATCCTAAAATCTTTAGATTATATAAAACGATACCTAATACCATTACAAATAGGATTGCCTTTGTTGAATTCATCTTTTTCCTACCAAGCAACATATAAATCAAGCCGACTAACAAAATCGGTACAAGTGATGGCATGATTTGATCCAACATGTCTTGAATTTTCAAAGAGACTTCCCCAGATTTATAGACTAAAGGTACCTTTGCGTTAACCACTGTTGGGATCAGAGCACCTACGACTGTAATTCCGAGCAACACAGCTGCTTCTGTTAATGCATTTAACCGATTGGCAAATTCATTAACTAATTTAGCGCCTTGTTTATATCCAATAGGAAGCAGCGTAAAGCGAAGACCTACAATCAAGATATTAACAAGGACCCAAATTAATACTCCTGTCCCATTTCCTTTTAGAGCCATATAAGAAGCAATAGAACCAAAAATGGTTGGAATAATTACTCCGAAAATAGTATCTCCTACTCCTGCAAATGGTCCCATTAATCCGGTTTTTAACCCCGCAACCACTTCTTTAGATGCTTTTTGTTCTCGTTCCTCAATCGCCATATCCATCCCAAGAATAAGTCCACCCACCATAGGGTTTGTATTAAAGAATTGATTGTGCATGTCCATCATTTCTTTAAGATCCTCATCTTTTTTGTATAGCTTCTTCAAGGTTGGCAAAATACTATAAAGATAACCAGTAGACATCATACGTTCATAATTCCAACAGATTTGACTGCATAAGAGCCAGCGAATATTTGCTGCAAGTAAATCTCGTTTACTTAGGATGCCGGGATTCATGTTTTCAGTTTCAGTCTTCATATTCTCCATCCTCATTTTCCACTCCCATCATATTTGTAGTAGAGTTTCCAGCTAATACCACTTGTTTGTTGAAGTTTTGTTTAAAGAAAATAATGGCAAGAGCTAAACCGATTAATGCAACACCAAGCATCGGAACTTTCAAATAAGCTGCTGCTACAAAACCAATAATGAGATACGCAACAAATTTGTTGGTTGGTAAATATCTTAGTAAAATGGCAATCCCGACTACCGGTAAAATTCCGCCTGATACTTTTAAACCTCCCATAAGCCAATCAGGCATTTCGTTTACGATAAAATCCACAATTTTTTTACCAAAAACGAGCATAATGAAAACCGGAATCGCACGGGAAAGCCCCCAAGGCAGTGCACCTAACAGGACATTTCGTCTTACACCTGCGATATTATTCATAGCTATATTTTTATCGACACGATGGAGAAAGAATGTATTTGTAAAACGAGCCAAAACATCTAATTGAACCATAAGTAGTCCTACTGGAACAGCAATTCCGATGGCGAATTCTGCATTTTGATGTGACATTGCCGCAAATGCAGTACCCACGATGGCCCCGGTAGTGAAATCCGGTATGGAAGCGCCTCCATAAGTACCTACACCAAGAACCATCAATTGCAATGTCGCACCAATGGCTAATCCAAGAGTAATGTCGCCCATTATTAGACCAGTGAATGTGCCAATTATAACGGGATATTGACACCCAATATTTAGTGTTAGAGAATCAAGGATGGAGAAAAAAGCTAAAATCACTAATATTATAATTTGCCAAACTGCTAAATCCATTATTATTCCCCCAGTCTAGGTTTCTTTCCATCTTAGATAAGCTTCATAAAATCCATTGAGTCTTCGGATGGGACCATTTGTGCGGTGATTTTAATACCCTTCTCTGCCAAAAATTTAAAGTCTTCAATATCTTTATCCGTTACACTTACTGACTTTTTGACTTTCTTTGATCCTGATTTTGTAGACATATTTCCAACATTAATTTGAGGTAATTCAACTCCGCCTTCCACTAATGCGCGTAAAGCTGCAGGGGATTTAACGATCAAAAATACTCTTTGATCTGTGTATTTCTCCGCTAAAATATTTCTAATAGCTCCTGCTGCAGTTAAGATACTTAACTTTACACCTGAGGGAACAGCAGTCTTTAGAGCCATTTTCTCCATATCATTTTTGACTACTGCATCATCAACGATCATAATGCGTGTTGCCTTTATTGAATTAGTCCACATCGTAGCAACCTGCCCATGAATCATTCTTTCATCAACCCTAACGTGAACGATTCCGCTCTTCGCCATCAATCCTCTTCCTCTCCATCTTCATTTTGTAAAAGACTTTTTTCAGTGGTTACTATTTTCGTATTTTCTTTCATACTCAAAATCGTCTCTTCAAGACTTTCGCCTAGACTAAGAGGTATTAGTATAGCTAATGATAATCCTGCTACAATCGTGATGTTTTCATATTTGTTTGCAACAATAATTGCAGCATTACATGGGGTGCCGCCTAAAATGTCAACAATTATGGTTATGCTGTCATCGGTGTACTTTTTAATAAGTTCTTCATATTGACATACAACATCCTCCAAGCCCATGCTCTCAGTAAAAGCAATAGGATGGATTTTTTCCGTTAGACCAGTAATCATTTGACAGCTATTTCTTGCTTCAATCGCATACCGGCCATGGGAGGCTATAATAAACTGCATATTTTTGCTCCTTTTATTGCTTTTTCTTTTCGATTTCAATGAAGTAGTAATTATGACGAACATAACTATCAACATATTCAAAAGGGGTATGATCAGCAACAAACGTGATGCGTTCAATTCGGTAGACTGGACTATTTTCAAGTTGTAATTTTCCACTGATATTCTCTGACACAGGGAATTTGACCTTAATTGTCTCTTTCATAGCTTCATTTAGAATATTGACCCCACAAATTTCATTGATTCTTTCTGATAGCGATGAAAATTTTTCATAATTTGAAAGGTCTACATTCATTAACCAATCCTTTGAAATGTAGTTATTTTGGATTGCCCAAGGTATGTCATCAACATAACGAATCCTTTCAAAGTGAATAATTTCCTGATCCGATGAAATTTGGAGCTTTTTAGCAATTCGCTCATCTCTTATTTCATTAATAGAAATAACCTCGGTCCTCTCATCACATAGCTTATCCTTAGAATTAAAACTCCTCGATTCATTATTAGGGAAATGGGAATACTCGTTAAAAATCACTTCTTTATTCAGGATTGATTTACTAACATAGGTGCCCTTCCCTTGAATCCGGTTTACCATACCATCTCTCACTAATTCCTGTAATGCACGGACAACTGTCGTATTACTGACATTGT
Source organism: Cytobacillus sp. Hz8 (assembly GCF_042263505.1). Classification (NCBI taxonomy): domain Bacteria; kingdom Bacillati; phylum Bacillota; class Bacilli; order Caryophanales; family Bacillaceae; genus Cytobacillus; species Cytobacillus sp. Hz8. The sequence continues at coordinate 4,403 of NZ_JBHKFI010000025.1, forward strand.
ACTTTTGCTTCAACTCCCCTTCCGAATAAATTTTTTCTCCTGGTTTAAAAACACCTTTGTTGATTTGTTCCTTTATATCGTTGATGATTATGAGGTATTTGGGAACACTCATTTTTTCACTCCTTAACGAATTTATTAGCCTTTTTATGTTATAACTATAACGTCATAACCGGTTAACACGTTAAGTTATAGCTTTAAGATAACTAATTTTTTTGACTATTGCAAGCGCTTTTTTTCTAAAAATATTGACATAAAAGTGACAGACACCATTCAATAAATTAGATCGGTGCCTGCCACTTTTTTTCATATGTTTTTTTTATTTCCGAAATATGTATCTTATTTATAAATCATAATTTTTATCTTCTCGTTCCCTAGTATTAAGAATTAATTTGAAATTCTTTTGATTCTACGCGCAATACTAATTGCGCTTCGATTCATTGCTTCTCCAATTTCAGCATAAGTTAAGCCCCTATTCCGCAAACATATAATCTGCTTTTCATCTTTAAGGGTCCAAGTCTTATAAGGCCGCTTTTTAACAATTTGATTCTGTATTTCTTTTTCCCTTTCAACTGCAACCCAATCAGGCTCAGGCAGTAAGGTGTATGATTCAATTTTCGAAAACTGGACTTTATCTTTATGCTGTTCAGCCCAATCCCAAAAATATGCTGTTTCGATAAAATAAAAACACTTTGACTTTCTAGTCACTTTTTTCACACATAGCAACCCATGCCGTTCAATCCATCCTTTGATAATCGTCCTATCTATATTCAAACAGGTAGCTAACTCTCCAATTGTTAGCAATCCTGTTTGTGCTTTCGTATTAGATATTCCTAAACGATTCATCTTAATCCTTACTGACTCATAGGAACGATTCATATTTTTAGCGATTGTTGTTAGTTTATGCATTCCTATGTATTCCTTTAAATAATCAATTTCCTCACTGTTCCACGCCTTTTTCAATCTAGCCAATCCTTTCGTTAATAAAATTCAAAAGAAATGATTTGTCACAACATGGGCACAATAAAAAAGGCCATTCTAATAGAATAGAATAGCCAAATTGAAGTATAATCGATTTACTCATCATGGTAACCTGGCGATCATAGTTTCAAGTAAATACCTTAGACCCACGAGCTTTGCGTCCTATCCTTTCGGAATAGTTTGCCTTTATCATTTATTCAATCTTTAAACATAAGTAATGTTAACCTTTTTTTTTACAAAATTCAACAAATTACAGCAAAATTAGGACATATCGACCATTTTTTTACAAAATAATGGTTCTATTTAACGGGATTTTATTTGACATATAAACAAATGGTGTTATATGATACCAAAAGTAACACCAAATAGTTTCATTTTACCTCACAATAAAGGAGATTATCTATGGAAACTGTACAAGATATTAAACAAACAATCGTCTTAGAAGCACCCATTCAAAAAGTATGGAACACGGTTTCCACTTCTAAGGCAATCGAGTCATGGTTCATGCCGAATGATTTTGTGGCAACGGAAGGATACGAATTTCATATTCAATCCCCTTTTGGTCCATCTCCATGTAAGGTATTAGAAATCGATGAACCAAACAAGCTTTCCTTTTCATGGGATACAGATGGCTGGGTTGTTTCATTCTTATTAAAAGATCTAGGAGATAAAACGGAATTTACCGTAATTCATGGTGGCTGGAAAGAACCAGATGCCATGATTCCAAAGGCTAACCTCAAAACGATTGATGTTCGCAATAATATGAATGGCGGTTGGGAGAAGATTGTTCATGTTGCACTGCGAAAGGTTGTGGAAGGATAAGTGTCAGCCATCAAGCATGATGTGTTTCAAGCGATTGCTGACCCCACTCGCAGGGAAGTTCTCCAGCTGCTTTCTCAAAAAGCATTACCGATATCCGAAATCACTTCTCATTTTTCTATGAGCCGTACCGCCATTGTCAAGCATCTGCAAATTCTTTCAGAGGCTGAATTGGTAAAAGGCCAAAAAGTAGGGCGGGAAAAGATTTATCTACTTCATCCCGAACCGTTAACGGAACTGAAGCAATGGCTTTCCTACTACGAGCAATTTTGGAATAATAAATTGTCCATGCTTAAACATATTGTGGAGAATGATGATGGAAAATGAGTGTAGTGAAATTGGATAGGTTAGAGGAGTGATGAATCATCACTCCTCTTTTTTTAAGCTCTTTTCGTATACTTTGTTGCTCTTGAATAAATTAGGTTAGAGTCTCCTTCAGACACCGCTGGATAAATTGACAGATTCGGGAGCCTATTCATCTGAGCATAGATATGGGAATTGTAAGCTAATTGAGCTTAGGATTGGTGACCTGAAAAATAATGTTGCCTCCTTTTCGCGAGTAAATTCGATTTTTCGCAAACAGCCTAAATTTTTCGCGAGCATTTCATGAATATCGCGAGCATTTTTTCGAAATCGCGAATAAACTTTGGATTTCGCGAATAAAATTCGATTTTCGCGAATAATCAGATCCACGCCTTCTATTTAGATAAATAGCAACACCATTGAATCCGAAAGTGCTGCCAAAGCAGTCCAGTCTAAGTTAGATGCTTCAAAAGAGTTTGAAATATTGTTTCAAAAAACAACAATCTTTAAGAAAACAGCGTTTTTTTAAATTGCATAATTGTGGAGAAAACGGTTTTATCAATCGTAACTTTTCCGCTCTCAACTTTTTCAAAAAACATACACATTTCCCCACTAAAACCTTTCCTAACAAAAAAAGAGACCCTCCTAGATTAGGAGAGTCCCCAACGTGCGCGTACCCTTTATTCAACTGATCAAGAAACCCGCTGTCCCTTTACCGCAACGGAATTTCCTTGTTTATTGGTTTTAAAAACATTGAAAATAACATTTAAAACGATAGCGGTTAGGCTGCCGGCAACGATTCCGTTATCTGTTAGGATGCGGATGCTTGCAGGCATTCCGTGGAATAAGTCAGGGACGACGGTGACGCCAAGGCCCATGCCGACGGAGCAAGCAATGATTAATAGATTTTCTTGTGATGAGAAATCAACTTGACTAAGCATTTTGATTCCGTAGGCGACAACCATGCCGAACATGGCGACCATCGCTCCACCCAGAACAGAGGATGGAATAACAGTTGTGAGAGCGCCAATTTTTGGAATAAATCCTAGTAAAATGAGGATTCCACCCATCGTGTAGATGACGCTCTTTGCTTTAACGCCCGTCAATTGCAGAAGTCCGACGTTTTGTGAATAGGTTGTGTACGGAAAGGAATTAAAGAGTGCTCCGAAAATGCTAGCAAGACCCTCTGCACGATAGCCGTTTGCTAAGTCCTTCTCATTGACTTCTTTTTCACAAATATCTCCTAAGGCAAAATACACACCGGTAGATTCTACTAAGCTAACTAATGCCACAAGAACCATTGTGATAATGGGGGTGATTTCGAATGTTGGTGTCCCGAAATAGAATGGTCTTACCATATGGAACCATGACGCATCGAGAACAGATGAAAAATCCACTTTCCCCATGAAAAAGGCGATGAGGGTTCCTGCTAAAAGTCCAAGCAAGATGGAAATGGAACGAATAAAACCATCAAAAAAGCGATAAAGCACAATAATAATAAATAAAGTTCCAAATGCTAAAGCAATATTGCTCATGGAGCCGAAATCCGGGGCTCCTTGACCGCCAGCCATATCATTCATAGCGACAGGGATTAAGGTAATTCCGATAATCGTTACCACGGATCCTGTTACGATTGGTGGGAAAAATTTTACGAGCTTAGAAAAGTATTTCGCAATTAAGACAACAAATATTCCTGAAATTAAAATCGAGCCGTAGATAGCAGAAAGACCGTATTTACCGCCAATGGCAATCATTGGACCAACAGCTGTGAAAGTACATCCTAAAACGACCGGAAGTCCAATGCCGAAAAATTTATTGCGCCATACTTGTAAAATCGTGGCGATTCCACACATTAAAATATCAATGGACACTAAATAAGTAAGCTGTTCACCCTTCATTCCGAGCGAGCCGCCAACAATAAGCGGAACAATGACTGCACCTGCATACATTGCCAGTACGTGTTGAATTCCCAGTGATGCGATTTTCCATGTATTTGGTTTCATATTGCCATACCCTCCGCTCTGTGATTCACAAATCTTACTTTCCCGTTTGCCAATGATGCGATTTCTGCAAGTGATTCAACCTTGAAGCCGAGTTTCCTTAGTTTCTCTCCGCCTTCTTGGAAAGACTTTTCAATCACGATCCCAATCCCAACCATTTGGGCTCCCGCTTTTTCCACAAGGTTCGCTAAGCCTAATGCAGCCTGTCCATTGGCTAAGAAGTCATCAATGACAAGGATACGATCACTTTTTTGCAAAAATTTATTGGATACAGAAATTTCATTGGATTCCTGTTTAGTAAATGAATAGACAGTGGTCGTCAGTAAATCGTCTGTTAAGGTTAACGACTTTCTTTTTCGAGCAAAAACAACAGGAACACCTAGTTCCAACGCTGTCATGACGGATGGGGCAATTCCGGATGATTCAAGTGTTAATACCTTGGTCACTCCGTCCATTTTGAAAAGCCGTGCAAATTCTTTTCCGATTTCCTGCATGAGCACCGGATCAATTTGGTGGTTTAAGAAGGAATCCACCTTTAACACCGCATCGGATAGAACCCGTCCTTCTGCTTCAATTTTTTTCTTCAATAACTCCATTTACTGTCTCCCTTTCTAGTTGTCTAGTAATAAAAAAAGCTTAAAATCATTGCATTCACATCATAAAAATGAGTGAAGCAATGACCTTAAGCTAGAAAGGTTAAAGGAATTAAATGCGACTAGCGCTTTCCCATTGCTCACTCATAGTCGAATTATTTACGGCAATTCGGTAGAAACTTGCGAGCCATATTCCCGCGATTATATGAGTGAATCATATGAATTCGATTTTTATTATAACATGATTTTGGACACAAAACACAATCCATTTTATTGTAAAACAGCAAGCGGCTTCCCATAATCTGAAACACTGTTCCATTTTTGTAAAACTATTTTCCAACGAAATATGCGATAATAAAAATAGGCTTTTCTAATCTTTTATTTTAAAGGAGGAATGGCGAATGCCAACTGGTTTAAAAGATACAACAACACTACATAATGGTGTGAAAATGCCATGGATGGGATTAGGTGTTTTTAAGGTGCAAGACGGAGAAGAAGTCATTCAATCCGTTAAAGCTGCTATTAAAAACGGCTACATCAGCATTGATACCGCTTCTTTTTATAAAAATGAAGAAGGCGTTGGTCAAGCGATAAGAGAATCTGGTGTGGCTCGAGAAGATTTATTCATCACCACCAAGCTTTGGAACTCTGATCAAGGCTATGAAAGCACATTGAAAGCATTCGAAACAAGTCTTAATAAGCTTGGATTAGATTACCTAGATTTATATTTAATCCACTGGCCAGGCAAGGATAAATACAAAGAAACTTGGAGAGCCTTCGAAAAGCTTTATAAAGAAGGGCGCGTTCGTGCAATCGGTGTGAGCAACTTCCAAATCCACCATTTAGAAGATTTAATGAGCACTGCTGAAATTAAACCGATGGTCAACCAAGTGGAATGCCATCCTCATCTTACTCAAAAAGAACTTCTTGCTTATTGTCAAAAACACGGCATTCAAATGGAAGCATGGTCTCCATTGAAACAAGGTCAGCTCTTAAATGAACCAACTCTCGTGGAAATCGCGCAAAAATATCAAAAGTCCGTAGCCCAAGTAATTTTACGCTGGGATTTACAAAACGGCGTGGTGATCATTCCAAAATCCATTAAAGAACATCGCATTATCGAAAATGCTGACATTTTTGACTTTGAATTATCCATAGAAGATATGGAAAGAATCGATAGCTTAAATCAAGATAGTCGTGCAGGATCTCATCCTGATACGATGAAATTTGGCTTTGAAGATTAATCTATGAAAAAAGTCTTCCAACTTTTGAACGTTGGAAGACTTTTTTGTGATTCGTTTTTTTGCTTAAGTTGTTGTAATAGGACTTCTGATTGGGGACTTTGGAATACTCTACGGATGAGCGAATGAGGCCTGTGTGATTTGGACTCAAATGCTCTGGAATTCTTCTAAACTGTCCGAATTTGGCTTAGTTTCGGACTCATACTCTCTAGATTAGAAATCTCCTTGTCTGTCCAATTAGGACCTGGTTTCGGACTCAATTGCTCTAGAATCCTTCGATCCTGTCCAATTCAACCCCGGTTTCGGACTCGATTACTCTAGAATCCTTCGATCCTGTCCAATTCAACCCCGGTTTCGGACTCGATTACTCTAGAATCCTTCGATCCTGTCCAATTCAACCCCGATTTCGGACTCAATTGCTCTAGAATCCTTCGATCCTGTCCAATTCAACCCCGGTTTCGGACTCGATTACTCTAGAATCCTTCGATCCTGTCCGAATCAACCTGTGCTCGGGCACTATTACCATTGTTTCCATCCAGAACGCTCCAAAGGATTCTCTAATAAATTGATAACCCAAAATAACAAAGTCTACAACAAGTGCCTAAAAGATTACAATCCTCTTGCTTCTTGAACATTTTGAACATATTGCTTGGCGTATTCCGTAATTAAATGGAAGTCTCCAGTTTTCGCAGGGGCAACAAGGTTTCCGCCAACGCCAACAGCGACACAGCCATTCTTAATCCATTGATCAACATTCTCTAGGCTTACTCCACCAGTTGGCATAATGTTGACTTGTGGAAGAGGTCCTTTGACTGCTTTTACAAAGTCCGGGCCAAAAGCACTGCCTGGGAATAATTTCACGATATCAACGCCTGCTTCTAAAGCGCGTTTCATTTCTGTAATGGTCATACATCCTGGCATATAAGGGATTTGGTAGAGATTACATAATTTTGCTGTTTCTTCATCGAATGCAGGGCTCACTACAAATTGAGCTCCTGCTAAAATTGCAATTCTTGCCGTTGTCGCATCTAAAACTGTTCCTGCCCCAATCACAACATCTGGGTTATTTTTATAAATTGATGTTAATTTTTGAATGACTTCATCGGCGCCTTCCACGGTAAAAGTAACTTCAATGCCATAAAGGCCACCCTTCACACAAGATTCGGAAATACGCACTGCTTCCTCCTTTGAATCTGCTCGAACAACAGCTACAACACCACAATCAGTCAATTTCTTTAAAACGTTTAACTTTTCCATTTTAATCCTCCATCAAAACTTATTTTTTCATAATCGGCTCTCTTTGATTAAATTTACAATGGGTCGAAAATACCTTATCATATAAGGAGAATCATGTTTTTCCACTCCTAATTAGGCTATCAATTTGTCACCAGCATTCATATTTACGAGTGCCGGAAATTCTTTTTTCATACTTTTAAAAAAAGAGGTAGAATCCCATGTCTAATGTTCAATCACTCGAACGAGCACTAAATATACTAAATAAACTTTCCGAGTTTCCAGATGGCTTGCAGATTGCGCGCTTATCTGAATATGTCGGTTTGACAAAAAGTACCGTCCATCGCTTGCTAGCAACGTTGGTCAATATGAACTACGTCGAAAAAAATCCTGAAACAGATAAATACAAGATTGGTTTACAGGTTCTTTTTCTTTCTAGGAATATATTAAATAACAATGATATCGTAAATACCGCAAAGCCATTCCTAGAAAAAATATCGAAGGATGTGAACGAAACCGTCCATCTCTGCATCCAAGATCACGAAGACATCGTCTACATCGATAAAATTGAATGCACGCAGGCGATTCGCATGTATTCCCGAATTGGCAGCCGCGCCCCGATGTACAGCACTGCCGTTGGCAAGGTGCTATTATCAGGGATGGATCAAGCAACGATTGAAGAAATGGTTGCTAACATTGAATTCATTCCGAAAACGCCAAATACCATTACTTCAAAAGTGGCCTTTCTCGAAGAAATCGAGCAGGTTCGAAACCAAGGTTATGCCCTAGATAACGCCGAAAACCAAGAAGGACTTCAATGCATCGCTGCTCCGATTTTCGACCACAAGGGAAAAATCATCGCGAGCTTCAGTATCTCAGGTCCAAGCAACCGGGTGACCATGGAACTTATCCAAGAATCCCTGATTGATAAGATGAGGGACTATAGCTTACAGATTTCCAGAAACCTTGGGTACACAGGAGCGTAGACTGCGAATTGTGCAAGTGTTTAGTCAAGCATTATAATGATATTCGATATCAAACCAGATTCCCTAGAGGTATTCCTTTAGGGGATTTTTTTGCGGTTTGCTCATTTGGAACGAGTCTTTCCTTCGATTTTATCCCCGTTATCGGGATTGTTTCTTTTGAGCAAGGTATCCCCCTTAGGTTTGATTCTCATTTTTCGAAGGTTGTTCCTTTGGTGCAGGCATTTCCCTTCTGCAATGATTCCCGTATATCGGATTTGTCTCCTAAAACGGGCTTTCCCCTCTAGTTTTGAGTTCCATTTTTCCATGGGTATCTCTTATAACAGGCTCTCCCTCTAATTTCTCATGACCATTTCCTAACTTTTCCCCGCACTTTCGGGCACTTTTCTTTCTCTTTGTGCCCGTTACTCGGCCTTTTTTCTCTTACTCGGGTACATTTCGTTACAAGTTTCAATCCATCCCTTTCCACACAGGCGTGTTTCCAACCCACACTGTCCACACCCAACATATTCATCCCCACCCACCACACCACATCAAAAACCAAAAAAACAAAAGTAAAGAATCCCCCAAAAAACTTGGTCTCTTTACTTTTGTCTAGACCCAACCCCTTAAACAGATAGAGGATCGAATTTATCGATAAACGCTTTCAATTCGTCACGATTAGGTAATCCGTCATTGTCTCCGGGGGACATGACTGCGAGTGCGCCAATCGCTGTTGCTCTTTGTACAGCTTCTTTTAAAGGCAGACCTTCAAGAATTCCGCTGACTACACCTACGGCAAATCCATCTCCGGCTCCAACTGTATCGACTACTTTTTTCACTGGGAAACCAGGTGTATAGAACTGTTTGCCATCCGCTGTGCTGGTGAAGGCTCCTTTTGAACCGAGCTTGATGACAACGGTTTGAACGCCAGCTTCATGATAGAATTCAGCGATTTCTTTTTCGCTCTCTTTGCCAATTAAGATTTTTCCTTCTGCAATCCCTGGAAGAACAATATCTGCACGAGTGGATAAATCATTAATGACTTGCACCATTTCTTCCTTATCTGGCCATAGACCAGGGCGAAGGTTTGGATCATAGGAAATTTGAATTCCACGTGTGCGTGCTTCTGCTAATAATTTATAGACCATTTCCCGGCAGCTCATAGATAAGGCAGGGAGGATGCCAGTTAAATGAATATGGTGGGCGCCATCCAGGTTAAGTGATTCGATAGTATCGAGACTCATATGGGATGCGGCTGAATTTTTTCGAGCTGAAAAAACCTCTGGGTCTCCGACTTCGACCTTTTGTTTCCACATCATTCCTGTGAGATAGTTTGCATCATATTTGACATATGAAGTATCAATTTTATTGTCCTGAAGGAACCTATCAATTCTTTTTCCAAATGGATCTGTTCCTAATTGGGTAATATAGGTCACCTCATGGCCTAAGCGGCTCATGCCAATGGAGAGATTCACCTCAGCGCCTGCAACAAATCGGCTAAAACTATCTACCTCTTCTAAAGAACCGGTTTGATCCGCTACAAAAAGAACCATTGGTTCACCTAAAGTTATAATTCTACTCATGCTCTCCTCCTATTATCTAAAGAGAAAGGTCTTAACGTTTTACAATTAGCCCGCGACCTTCTCTTCTTTTGGTTTCAGCCTTCCACCGTTCTCTTTCTTTTTCATATATTGAGACCAGTAGGCTGTTAAGATTGGCACTAAGATCGATGTTACAATGACGGATGCCGCTACTAGAGCTGTAGCAGATTGAGCCATTGAAAGAAATTCTGGTTTCATATCAGCAATGATCATAGGGTTTGCTACGGCTGCACCTGCTGTACTTGAAGCAGCAAGACCTGCCGTACCATTTCCTCCACCAATGAATTTATCAGCTAACATCAATGGAATACCTGTGATGATGATGACAAGGATGCCTATTATAATTCCGGCAAGACCTGTTTTTGCAATGACCGTTAAGTCAATAGAGTTTCCTAAAGCAAAACCAAAGAAAGGAATCATAGTATTTGTTGCTTTACTAAAGAAATCACGTAATTCTGGGTCAAGATTACCAAGAGCAAAACCGACTAAGAATGGTAATACAGCTCCAACAAATGTATGTGGTTCGAAAGCAGCAAGACCAGTACTGCCAAGAACAAGCATTGTTACAAGGGGACCTGATTCAAGTGACATTAGAACGAATGCGCCAGCTTCTTCTTTTGAACCATATTGTTGCATGATAGAGGCATAAAGACCTCCGTTAGTCATATCCATACATGAGATAAGTGCAAGAACAGAAAATCCGGCAAATAGTCCAGTTTGAACTCCGTTATGCGGTAAGAATAAAGATGCTACAATGACAACAATCCATGCAACCGCTATCTTTGTTAAAACAAGTGTGCCTGATTTACGTAAAACAGTACCTGTTGATTTAATGTTGATTCCTGCACCCATACAGAAGAACCAAACTGCTAAGATGGGAACCGTTCCTGTCATTAATCCGTTAGTAAATGAACCGAAATATTCTCCTGATTTTGGTGCAAGTGTATGAACGATCGCTCCTAAGAATAATGGAACTAGCATTAATCCGCCTGGAATCTTTTCAACCGACTTCATAATTTTCATATTGTCTACCTAACCTTTCAGTATTTTTATAGGGAACATTAGGTAAAAAAATTGAGATAGTTGATGATTTTTAAATGATTCGATATAATATATGAATTAAGTCTATAGGTAAGGTGTTAATGGCGGCTTTCAACCGTTCGCCAAAACGTAGCCACCACTAACGTCTTATCTCAATTTTTTTCGTTTATTTGTACTTTGAAAACTACTTTTCTAATCTCTTGTTTTTGTTCTGCGATGATTCCTGTCATATGGGAATCCTCAGGGAAGCAAATCATACAATCGCCCGGATTCATCATGATGATTGAATCGATATCTCCTTCAAAGAAGGTTGCATCACTATCTGTGTTATACGCTTCTTTCACCTGTTGATTTTCAATATGATCAACGGCAATTTTTTCATGACCTTCGAGAATATAGTGAATGTCCAGATATTTTTGGTGCGCTTCCCAAAAGCATTGTTCGGCATCCTTGGTTTCGTATTCATTAAGGAAAAAGAAGGTTTCTTCATCCACTTCATGACGTCCTGCCGCATACTTAGAGAAATCGAGCTCCTGTAATACTTGCAAATTTTTTCGTAATTCTTCCGTAAAATAATCACAGTTATCCACTAAATCTACTAATCTTCCATAAATCAATCACATCACTCCTTTCTATCATTCGATTCATATTTTATTTACCTATTAACGGGCTAACCAACCACCGTCAACAGCTAAAATATGTCCATTCATGTAATCAGAGGCCTTGCTTGCTAAGAAGACGACGATGCCCATGTAATCTTGTGGCGATGCCCAACGAGCTGCCGGAATACGACCTAAGATTTCATCGCTGCGCTCTTCATCGGCACGAATTGGTGCTGTGTTTGCTGTTTCTACATAGCCTGGGGCAATCGCATTAATTTGCACATTATATTGAGCTAATTCATTCGCAAAAGCTTTTGTCAATCCAGCCACCGCATGCTTACTTGCTGTATATGGGGGAACAAATTTACCACCTTGGAATGAAAGCATAGAGCAGATATTAATGATTTTTCCGCTTTTTTGTGCAACCATGATTCTAGCAACCTCTTGGCTTAGAAGATAGACGGAATTAAGATTTATTTCCATTACGGCATTCCAATCCTCGACTTTATAGTCTAGTAAAGGGGCACGGCGAATGGTTCCAGCATTATTGACAAGAACATCAATTCTTCCATAAACCTCCACGCATTTTTCTACCAATGGTTTAATCGCTGTGCGATCAGATAAATCGGCTTGATAGAAATACACTTTTCGTCCTGTTTCTTCAATTAGCTCTCTTGTTGAATCCCAATCGTTGTTATAAGTCACAATAAATAGATCTGCACCTGCTTTTGCTAAAGCGACGGCATATCCTTGACCAAGACCGGTATTCCCACCTGTCACAATTGCAACCTTATCAGTTAAATTAAAATAATCGAGTGAAAAATCTCGCAAACTCACTATATAGCTCCCCTTTTCTTTTTTTATTTTTTTATATCAATAAGACTTTCAAATATTTGGATAGACACCTATTCAGTTCATCTTGAAAGTCTTATCGAAAGCATTTTTCTTAACGTAATTCATCCATGGTTACTTGATCCATGTCATCATACGTTTTATTTTCACCGGCCATTGCCCAAATAAAGGTGTAGTTGCTTGTTGCTGTACCGCAGTGGATGGACCATGGTGGAGAAATAACAGCTTCTTCATTTTTCATGACGATGTGACGAGTTTCGTTTGGTTCCCCCATTAAGTGGAACATTCTTGCATTCTCATCTAAATCGATGTAAAGATACACTTCTGTACGGCGGTCATGGGTATGGGTTGGCATGGAGTTCCATACGCTACCTGTATTTAATTTTGTCATCCCCATAACAACCTGACAGCTTTGGATTCCGTTTTTGTGAATCATACGACGGATAACGCGGTCATTTGCATTTTCAAGGGATCCTAAGTGATCGCCTTCGATATCTTTAAATGCGACATGCTGCGTTGGATACTCTTTATGGGCTGGTGCAGAGAACAAATAGAATTTTGCTGGTGTTTCAGAAGATTCACTGCTGAAAAGCAATTCTTTCTTTCCTAGTCCAACATAAAGGCAATCTTTGTTTTCCATTGCATAGGTTTCCCCATCAACGGTAATGGAACCAGTACCACCAATATTGAAGATTCCCACTTCTCTGCGCTCTAAGAAATAATCGGCTTTGATCTCATCATAGCCGCCAAGAGAAATCGTTTCAGCTGCTGGAGTAATCCCGCCAACAATCGAACGATCTTCCATGGTGTAAACCAATTTAATTTCTCCTGGTACAAATAATTCTTGTACGAGATAATGTTTTCGAATTTCTTCGGTTGTAAATGTTTTGGCATGTTCCGGATGTGTTGAGTATCTTGTTTCCAAAATCTACATCTCCTTTTATTCCAAAAAATAATTTGATGCCATTTGAGAGTCTATCATGCTCAAACTTTCACATGATAGACTACTATTATGGAAAAACGTCCACCACTTGTATCTATGAAGGTTGGCCATTAACGTCAAACTTTCAAAAAGCATCACCACTCCTATTTATCTCAGGCTATCTTTTTGAAATTTTGACATTGATGATTTTAAGAACGTTCCACATCGTGGTACGACGTTTCATAATCATATTATAACGTTTTCAAATCGAATTGTGCGTATAAGATTTTGACAAATAGGTGACAGGCGTCAATTTGATAAATTAGGGGCTGCTTTGGGCTTTGTGATGCTGCCTTAGTCTATTAAGTTGAAGTTGCTTTCATTAAATGCTCTTGGTTGAAAAATGGGGTGCAATCACCTTTGAATGTTCCATCCCATTAAAATCAGGACCTGTCAGCTTAGCAATCTGCTCATAAAATTCTTGTCCCATTAGATTTGAATACAACAAAGGCACCTCCCTCAAAATGGGAGATACCTGCTACCGTATCTGATAGATTTTGCATTTTTCATAGAATGCCGTTTTTCCGATCTGTAGAAGCTTGGAGGCTTGTTGCTTGTTTCCATTAGTGGTTTTTAAGGCTTCAATGATCGCTTCCTTTTCAGTTTGCGCTAAAGCCTCTTTTAAGGGTCTGATTTGTGCAGGAATTGAATGGAGATTGCTTGGATTCACACTTCCTTCTGGCGTGTAGGTAGCATCTAATACTGGATCCCGAAGGTAAAGTGGAAGATGCATTTGATTGATAACATTTCCATCCAATACATTGATGGCTCTCTCTAAAACATTTTCTAACTCACGGATATTTCCTGGCCAGGAGTGGAGCTGCAATCTGTCGATCACTTCCTGTGATAATTGGATATTGGTGCGATGAAATTTTTTCTGAAGTTTTTTGAGCAATTGTGCTACTATTTCAGGAATATCTTCCTTTCTTTTTCTAAGTGGCGGAATATCTATTTTTATGACATTCAGGCGATAAAATAGATCCTGACGAAACCTGCCTTCTGCGACCATCTTCTCTAGATCGCGATGGGTAGCTGCAATCACTCGCACATCAACGGGAATGGAGGATTGCCCACCGATCTTTTGAATTTCTTTTTCCTGTAATACCCGTAAGAGCTTACTTTGCATCGATAGCGGCATATCACCGATTTCATCTAAAAATAAAGTCCCGAAATTCGCGGCTTGGAACTTTCCCTTCTTTCCACCCTTCGTTGCTCCGGTGAACGCTCCTGCTTCATACCCAAATAATTCCGATTCCAATAAGTTTTCTGGAATTGAAGCACAGTTAATAGGGACAAAGGGAAAAGATGCTCGGGTGCTGTTGCCATGGATGGCGTGGGCAAATAGCTCCTTTCCCGTCCCCGACTCCCCAGATAAAAGAACAGCTGACTGACTTCCTGAAATTCTCTCTGCTAATCTTTTTACAGCTTGAAAAGCAGGGGAGCTGCCGATCAAATCTTTAAAGCTGTATTTACTCTTTAATTCCTTCTCATATTTTGTTTTATAAAACTTGAGCTCTTCTAATAGGGACTGCATTTTCCGCTGGTAGTCGAGCCATTCCTCCGGGTTGCGAAACATAACCGTTCCGAGTGCCCCTACCAGCTTTCCTTCTATTATGAGTGGAAACCGATTGGCGATCATTTCACTTCCGTTGATGGATTGCACAGCTGCCAGCTCGGTTTGTCCTGTTTTTGCAACAATATGCATACGTGTGTTTTCAATGACTTCCTGAACTTTTTTACCAATCGCCTCTTCCGTTGTCGTCCCTAGAAACTCACAATAGGCGGCATTGATATACAAAACCCATCCATCCACATCCACGACAACGATTCGTTCTGCTGCTAGATTAATAATCTCCTCCAGCCAGGCATATGGGATATTTTTTATTCCATTCTTCATTAAAATCTCACCCTTATTTCAGCTTGCCATCATTATAACCTAGTTTTTCCCTATTTTTTGTAAAAAAGCAAAGAATCCTACCAAGGTCATAGGATTCTTTGCATCTCTCATTTATCCCACTCTTAACGGACATTTTGACTCCCACTTCAAGATTCTGAGAATACGAAGAAGATAAGTGGGAGATCAACTGTCCGTAAAGGTCCGACGAGGGATTAAGGTCCTAGTCAGGCGAAGCCACAGGATGTGGCGTTATGAGCGTGATAAGTGAAATAAGATTTTTCTTTGGGCTTCAGCCCTTAGAAAAATCAATCAGGCTCTGCGTGACTAACCATCAGTGGGGAATGAATGGCAGACTAAAAGCGCGACGTCAACACATAAGTCTGCACGCTTCACGTCCTGTGCGTCGAAAACCCCCACTGATGGAAGTTTCACTTTATTGAACGGTGTAGCCACCATCGAGAACAACCGCCTGCCCAGTGACACCGAGAGCCTTTTCACCTGCTAAAAAAAGTGCATAATGAGCGATTTCTGCCGTGGATAATAGACGTTTCTGCGGAACGAGAGGATAGATGACCTCTTCTAATACCTTTTCAAGCTCAACACTTCTTGTTTTCGCTAGATCCTTTAATTGATTTTTCACTAATGGTGTTTCCACGTAGCCAGGGCAGAGCGCATTAACAGTGATTCCATGCTCAGCTCCTTCGAGGGCGGCGACCTTTGTAAGACCGATAACTCCATGCTTCGCACTATTATAGGCAACCTTTCCGGCGAATCCGATTAAGCCGTTGATCGATGCCATATTGATGATGCGCCCATAGCCCTGCTGTCTCATCATGGGAAATACATGCTTGATTGCCATAAAGGGTGCCGTGAGCATCACCTTAATTAACTGCTCAAATTTCTCCGTCGGAAACTCTTCGATTGGCGATACATGCTGCAGCCCTGCGTTATTGACGAGAATATCTATTTTTCCATAATGATTAACTGCGAGATTGAGACTAAAATGAAGAGCCTCTTCATTCGTCACATCGCATGGTGCGGAAATCGCTTCAAAGCCTTGTGTACGCAAATTTTCTACAACCTGCTTACCTTTTTCAATATTTAGATCAGAAATGACAACCTTTGCGCCTTCATGTGCGAAGGTTTTTGCAATTTCAAGACCAATTCCGCTTGCTGATCCGGTAATATAGGCGACCTTTTCCTTTAGTTGTAGTTCCATTTTTTATCTCCTCCAAGGTGTTTTTTTGAAGATATGTGAACTATTTTGGCTTTTGGTTTTACATGATGAATGGATTGTGTTGAATGTGAGTTTCTCATTGCTGTCTGCTGAGGTTTTTAATAAAAGTACCCAAATGGAAAATACAGATTAAGCTGTAAATTCAGGCATATATTTGAAATTGACCAATAGATGAGTTTGGTAAGATTTGCGATTATGAGTTGGGTTTCTTAAGTATTTTTGGATTTTTGCGAATTAACGTTGGTTGTCGCAAGCATTTTTGGATTTTCGCGAATTAAGGCTGCTGTTCGCGAGTATTTTGTGATTTTCGCGAATAAAAGTTGCGTTTCGCGAGTAAATTTGGGATTCGCGAATAAACGTGCTCAAGTCCACTATTTTCATAGATTACCCTCCATATAAAGGTGGTTTAATGCCATTTTCCACAACTACAACCATTTTTTTCTCTTTCTTAACCTACCTACCAGATTCCTTAATAAATGCCAAAAATCGAATAAATCGCAATGACAAAGAATACAGCGAGTGTTTTGAGGATAGTTATGGCAAAAATGTCTTTATACGATTGCCTATGGGTAAGCCCTGTTACTGCTAGCAGAGTGATGACAGCTCCATTGTGCGGAAGAGTGTCCATTCCGCCTGATGCCATGGAAATAACGCGGTGCATGACCTCTGGTGAAATATTAGCGGCTGTAATGGCTTGATTATATTTTTCGGCCATAGCGCTTAAGGCGATTCCCATTCCGCCAGACGCTGAGCCGGTCACTCCTGCCAATGTGGTGGTAGTGATAGCACCATTCACTAATGGGTTTGTAAATGTACCAGAAATGCCATTACTAATGACCGTGAATCCAGGGAGGGCTGCGATTACTCCCCCAAAGCCATATTCTGCAGCCGTATTCATCGTCGCTAATAGCGAGCCGCCAATGCTAGTATTAAGCCCTTCCTTGAAGTTTGTCTTAACACGATTCCAGTCAAAGAGAAGGGTCGTGACAATCCCAACGATGAGTGCCATTTCAACCGCCCAGATAGCCGCAACGGCAGAAATATCAACAACTCCGAGGGCCTTCATTCCAATTTTTGAAAAATCAAAGCCTTCTGGATACCATTTTGGAATAAACGTGACGAAGACCTTGTTCATAACTCCGACTAGTACTAATGGAACAAAGGCAAAAATTTGTTTGAATAGCGGCTGACTCGTTGTTAAATCAGGGATTGATTCTCCTTTTTCTGTGTTCAATCCTTCAGCAGCCGCTGCGGTTTCGGTATCAAATCCTAAATAGCCCTCCCCTGCTTTAGCTGCCTTCTTGCGACGGGATTCCAAGTATAACAACCCGATAGCTAACACGAAAAGACCGCCTAGAATTCCTAAAATAGGAGCTGCATAAATATCGGTTTTAAAGAAGGACACGGGGATGACGTTTTGAATTTGTGGTGTCCCTGGCAAAGCGTCCATTGTAAAGGTGAAGGCACCGAGGGCAATTGTTCCAGGAATTAAGCGTTTCGGTATATTCGCTTCTCGGAATAGCTGAGCGGCGAATGGATAAATGGCAAAAACGGCGACAAAGAGACTGACACCACTATAGGTAAGGACTGCTCCTAACAGAACAATGGCCAAAATCGCGCGTTTTGCCCCAATCAGCTTCACGATTGTTATGGCAATGGATTCAGCAAGACCGGACATCTCCACAACCTTTCCAAAAATTGCTCCCAGGAGGAAAACGGCAAAATAGCTTTTAATAAAACCAACCATTTTATCCATAAAGATGCTTGAAAAGAATGGCAATACATAGCTTGGTTCAGTGAGTAAGACGGCAAAGAGCGCACATATTGGAGCAAATAAAATAACGGAAAATCCTCTGTAGGCAACAAACATGAGAAAGCTTAATGCTAATAAGATAATGATTAAGTCCATAAAAATCCCCCTTATCCAAAGTTGAAGCCTGTTCCTAAGCGAGCATTTTGATAGCGTTTACATTTTTCTTATAAAGAAAACTCGCCGATTGGCTAGCCCCTAAGGGCGAAGACAGAGGCGTAGTTGACCTTATACTAAATTCCTAAAATTGGCCACTACGTCGAGTTTCTTCTTTGTTGCCAATTTATGCTTTCTTTACGTATAAACTAAATCACTCCCCCTTTCTTTATGAGGAATCATGTTGCAAAAACCGTGCCAATAAATTGAATATTTGGATTATTTAACAAAACGTTCATAGATTAAGAGATTAGTTGTTCTTGATATCAAAATTATTTTTCCGTATTAACGGAAAATTCCGCAAAAGCGGAAGGAAGAGAAATTATTTTTCCGTATAAACGAAAAAAGGTGCCAGGCACCCTCCGTGAAGCTGGAGAGTATCTGTCACCCTAGTTTTATTTTTTCGGTGCTTTTCACAAATTCATTGTAAATGCTGCTGATTTTGATGAATGGATCTGCGACATTAATTTGTTTATTGGTTAGTAGCGCCGCCTTATTTCCGTCTGTTAACTGGTTATAGGTCACCGGATATTGTGAACCGGGGCCGCTGTTTTTCCAAGCAATGAATTGAAAGGTCTTGCCGGCGTTTTTAATAATATTGTGTTGAAAAGTTGGATGGATGGCGCCGCTGACAAGAGCCCCTCTTTTCCCATTTTCCACATTTTCAATCGTATTGTCCTCAATTACTGCATTGGACCAGTTCATTACACGAATGGCATCGGAGCGTGTATTGTTGATTTTGTTATTACTAATGACGACATTTTCATGATATTTGCCACCTGAATATTTGTGGGTGCCGACTGCACGATCCAGATTGCTAAAGGTATTATACTCAATGAATACATCTTGGTTCGGTGTTTTATCGAACTTGCTCCATTTTGAGCTCCAGCCGTTGGTTGTTTTATCGGGTGTATCGATATTGATGGCTTCTTTATTAACATTTGGTGACACCTTTGATTCGGCAAATGAGTTAGAGAAAACTTCGACGTTTTTGCAAGCATCCATTTCGATAAAGTGGCCGGAATTCATATGACGAAATTGGATGTTCTCCACGAGCACGTTTTGATTATGCCCCATGATAATCGCAATTCCATCTTGGACATATTTCATATCGATTGTGACGGTGCCATTTCCTTGAAAAGTAATATTCTTTTCACCATTATGTCCCCCATACACTCCAGATTTTGCTGATTTTGAGGGGCGAATCAATTGAAAAAGTGATTTCGATGCACTAAATGCTTTGGTTCCTGTTTTGGTTCCTTTAACGATCTTCACCCCATCTTGCATTTGAATCGTCACATTGGATGGGACATAGAGTACATTTGTGATGGTATAGGTTCCTTTTTTTAAAATTATCTTGCCTCCGCCAGTTTTTTCGAGTTTTTCCAAATAGGAGCGGATTAAGTAGTACTGCTTGGTGTTATTATTATATGTACTGTACTTCAGCATTCTCTTATCCAATGGTTTGGATGTTGGTGAGATGGTGTAGGTTGGTTTTTTGGCTGCCGCCGCGGGTTGTGCATGCCATTCTAGTGCGGTGAGGTTAAGGAGAAGAATGACAATAACTAGTAAGACTCCCCTGTTTTTCCCTCTTTTTTTCATTTTGTTTTCCTCCTTCCAAATAGAGAGGGTGACAATTTCTTACCAGAAATTGTCACCCCATCTAAAGGCGCGGAAATCCTATACCTTCATTACGGTTGCTTCACCATCAATGACCACTTCGCCGCGTTGATTTCTCACGACGGTTTCCATACGGATGATTTTGTGCTTGTCTTTTTTTTCAATAACAGTGACTTCTGCTTCAACCGTATCACCAATTTTGACTGGTGCTTTGAAGTTTAAGGTTTGACCTAGGTAAACGGTATTTGCTCCAGGTAGCTTCATTCCAATTACGGCAGAAATAAGACCTGAAGTTAATATGCCATGGACAACTCTTTCCTTGAAAAGAGATTTTTCCGCGAATTCCTTATTGATATGAATCGGATTGAAATCTCCGGTAATTCCTGCAAATTGGTAAACATCTGATTCAGAGATTGTTTTGGAGACACTGGCTTTATCTCCAATGGCAATTTCCTCATATGTAAGCTCGTGCATGTCAGCCTCCTCAAGATGGGCAACAATCATCTTTCAAAAGAATGATTGATTACATTATATCATAGATTCAAAGAATTGGGACAAGTTTCCACTTGTCCCAATCCCTAACTCTTCATTATCGGATTAATCAGTCGCCTTTTTCCATACAGAATGCGGCATCCTCACCGACCTATTATTGGAAAGTACCTGTTACTTTTGACAAAAAGCTGTTTTGGATTTGTTTGATTTGGTCAACGTAGCTATCTAAAGCAGTTAAAACTTCTACGCGATTTTTTTGTTGTTGCTCGATTGCATCTTTAATGGTCTTTTCAACTTGTGCATGAGTTTTTGAAAGCAAATCAAGTGAAGATTTACCTGGGCTGAAGAATAAAGCTTGTGCTTTATCGCCGATTTCTTCGACTTTTTCTGTCCATTCTGCGTAATCTGGAGTGCTAATTGGCTTTGGAGTTTTGCTTAATGCTTCTTTGAAGTTAGACTTCCATTCTGTTGCCCATTTCTTAGATTCATCTTGTGCTTTTTCAAATTGTTCACTAGTTGATTGAATCCATTCCTTTTGATTCGTAAAGGTTTGTAATGCTTTTTCTTCTACCCCATCTTGAATCGATTGGAAAAGCTTAAAGCTATTAAACCAACCATCCCAAAAAACATCTACTGCACTAACAGAACTTGAAGCTGCACTTGAAGTAGCGCCATTTGCTTCTTTTTTGTTTGCCACCATTAAAAAAACCTCCCATAATTAAAATTCTTTGATTGAACTATTTTATATAAAACCTACTCGATTTTAGAACTATGGCAATCGAATAAGTTTTTAAAAAAAGATGGACATGTGTTACTGATTGTCTGTTTTCTCTTCGCTATCATCCTGATCCTCATCCGCCTCATCCTCACTTCCTAAGGAAAATCCTGGCGGAACGAAGAATTGACTGTACATATTGAAAAATTGATTGAGCATCTTTTGATATTGCCCTAAGGAGTCTGCCCATACCTGCAAATAGTCAACCCCTGCATTCGTAATCGAATATATTCGTTTGGCTGGACCATCTGTTGATGTATTCCATTCGGATGTAACGAGCTGATCCTTTTCCAGCTGCCGTAAAATGCGGTATACATTTCCTTGATCAATGGAAGAAAATCCAAATTGGATAAGCTTTTGCATTAATTCATATCCATGTGCATTCCAATCTTTCAGCATGAGTAGAAGGACAGGAACGACAAAATTTTTCGGAGTACCCATGATGTTCTTTTTCTCGTCTTTTGTATTCTTTGATACCATCGTTATCACCTACAAGTGTTAAATTGACTATATGTGTAATTTACACCTATGTGTTTAAGATGTCAACATTTTGTTTTTTTAAATAATTCGACATTTCGAATAATTATTGTTTAAACCTGTCGAATTAAGGGTGATTAGGGGCCTTTTTGTAAAAAGTTTAGTCCTAATACTACTGTTCAAATGGGGGCACTTTGCCTTATGCTTGTAACTGAGGTTATTTTTTAAAAATTTTAATTATTATGTAAAGGAGGAAAAATTGTGGCAGATCAAAAAGTTTTAGACCCATTTAAGGTCTGGAAAGACATTTACCAACAAACAGAAGCTAAATGGAATGAGGCCATCCATGAAACAATGCAAAAGGAAGCTTTTGCTGAATGGATGGGACAGGTTCAAAGCGCCTATTTGCAGTACCAGGAATTGGTACAAAAAACGACAGAAAACTATTTGAAGCAAATCAGCGTGCCAACTCGTGATGAAATTTCCAGTGTGGCTTCACTGATTATCAATTTGGAGGAAAAGGTGGATAACTTGGACCAAAAAATTGATGATGAGCTAGATAGCCTATCTGCAAATGAAGAAATCACAAAGCTAAAATCCAGCATTTCAAAGTTAGATAAAAAACTTGATAACATCTTAAAAGTTGTGCAACAGTTGGAGACTGCACCATCAGCTCAACCTGTTGTTGAAGAAAGCAAAGGGGAAAATGTGAAATAATCTTTGGTACCATCTTCTATAATTACGCTAAGGGGTGAAAGTAATGGCTGTTATTGAAAAAGATACCGTATTGAATAATGGGAATATTTTGAGTTTAAAGGGTAAAGTAGTGATTGTAACAGGTGGCTCTCGGGGGATAGGCTCCACAATCGCGAAAGAAGTAGCGAAAAGGGGCGCTACTGTTGTGATCAATTATAATACAAGTCTTAATCTAGCAGAAAAGGTCGTCGAAGAAATCGAAGAATCTGGCGGAAAGGCTTTTGCTTATAAAGCCAATGTTGCCCTTTCTAATGATGCAAAAAATTTAATTGAAACAACGAAAAATAAATTTGGTCGCATTGATATCCTAATCAATAATGCTGGTATCACCAGAGACCGTACTTTCCGTAATTTAAGTGAAGAGGAATGGAATGAGGTCATTAACGTCAACCTCAATAGTGTATACAATACGACCTCCGCTGTTATTAATACGATGCTCGAACAAAAATATGGCCGCATCATTAATATTAGTTCCATTATTGGACAAGCTGGCGGCTTTGGGCAAACAAACTATTCTGCCTCAAAGGCTGGAATGATTGGCTTTACGAAATCATTAGCCCTTGAAACGGCAAAATATGGCGTTACCGTAAACTCGATTTGCCCTGGCTATATTGAAACAGAAATGACCGGACAAATTCCGGACAAAATTTTGGATCAAATTGTTGCTAAAATTCCGATGAAACGCTTAGGCAAAACTAACGAAGTGGCAGAAGCGGTACTATTCCTTGCCAATAGCGATTATATTACCGGGCAAACGCTCAATGTTAACGGCGGCGTGTACATGTAATTCATTTTTGCATTAAAGATGTTTTTATTTAATCCATGTATATTTTAGAATGGTGATTGATATATTCTACTTGAGGGTGTTTATGGATTGTTTTCTATAAAAGAATGATTGTTAAGGTGTTACTATTTTTGTTATGAACCGTAAAAGAGACACAGTCTGACACATAAGTTTTGTCGTTTTGCTCTATCGTGCTGCTTGAATACAGTTTGGGAGGACTGTAGATCGCGACCCCTTTGTTTTGTGTTATTTATTGTTTTCTTATGGGGATGGGAAGACGATTTCAAAGGGTCATTTGGATTCGGATAGTTTCATGTAATCTGGGATGGAAGAGGCTTTCTTTTTGGATAGGAATGGTGGAATTAGTTGGATTGGTTGTTAGCGTTTTTCAAGTTAGAAAGAATTGTGCGAGTAACTCCTGTATAAACTTGATGCCCTCATTTTTCCGTTGGAATTCTCCTTTAATCATCTGATCCAGTTTATCGAACTATTTTTCGAATTCTCGAAGAAAATGGCAAAAATTTTTAATGTGTCCTTACAAAAATTACCTTTATTACATTTGACCGCATATTGATGAACAGACCTTTTCATTATTTTTTCAAAAAATGGGAGTTTGTTTAAGCGAATTTTGTGTGTTTAAAAAGGGGGAGAAAAATTGGTTTATTCCACAACGAAGGAAATTGAATCTTGGGTAAACACCATGCCTGAAGAATTACAAAACAGCTATTATCGTTTTAAACGCGTATCTGAGGTTCTCACCAAAGACCCTGAGCCGCAAGTAGGCTTAACTCCAAAGGAAGTCATTTGGACAAAGAACAAGACCAAGCTTTATCGTTATCAGCCAGCGCTAAAGAAAACAAATAAAGTTCCGCTTTTAATGATTTACGCACTTATTAATAAACCTTATATTCTTGATTTAACTCCAGGGAACAGCCTGATCGAATACTTAACCAATCAAGGCCATGATGTCTATTTATTGGATTGGGGTACTCCAGGCTATGAAGACCGCAATATGAAGTTAGATGATTATATCTTAGATTACATTCCTCGTGCAGTTAAGAAGGTTCTTCGGACTTCAGGGGCAGATGAAATTAGTTTGCTCGGCTATTGCATGGGGGGAACGATGACTTCAATCTTTGCTGCCCTTCACCCTGATTTACCAATTCGCAATATTATCTTTTTAACCAGTCCGTTTGATTTTTCCGATACCGGCCTGTTTTCCAATTGGCTTGATGAACGGTACTTTAATTTAGATAAATTAGTCGATGTGTTTGGAAATATTCCACCAGAAACTATCGATCTTGGAAATAAATTATTAAAACCGCTTGTTAACTATATTGGCCCGTACATGACACTTGCCGAGCGCGTGGAAAATGAAGACTTTGTGAAAAACTGGACTCTTATGCAAAAATGGGTCAACGACGGCGTCCCATTCCCTGGTGAAGCTTACCGCCAGTGGATTGGCGAATTTTATCAAAAGAATAAGCTAGTGAAGGACGAATTAGTGATTCGCGGACATCAGGTTCACTTGAGCAATATTAAGGCGAATATCTTGAACATCGCCGCCCAGCGTGACCATATTGCTGCTCCTGAGCAAGTCCAACCATTAATGGATAAGGTTTCAAGCAAGGACAAAACTTTCCACGTTCTCCCTACCGGCCACGTTTCCGTAGTCGTAGGTGGAACCGCTTCCCGCAAAACCTATCCATTGATTGATAAATGGTTGATTGAGCATTCGAAGTAGGGTAACAGGCATTATCTGAGATTTGTCGAAAACATTTCGGATAGTGGCAAGCACCATCCGAAATGTATCACTAGGGTGGCAGGATCATTTCAAGAAGGTTCCTGCCGCCCTATTTATATGCTTCTAAAATAATTTGTTCCATTTCGTCGAGAAAACGATTGAGCATTTTCTCACCTTTTTCGGCTGTTGCTTTTGTTGCGTCACCGTAGACTCCACTTTTGCTTAAATCTCCTAGAGAAATAGAGGATTTCCCATATAGTTTTGGCCTTTCCGGATATTCCCTTGTTGCCTTTGATACATTGACAAGTTCTGGTTTCAGTGCGAGCATTAACGAAGTTTCAAATTCACAAGCATGAATCATTCCATGCCAAGTTTCCGACTCACAAAATTCAGCCATAATTTCCTCCATATTCGGATAGAAAAGGTAAATGACTGGCATATCCAATTCATCTGCAAGTTCTCTTGTAGCATATTTCATACTTGTATTATTAGCATCATGCCCATTAACCAAGACCAGCATTTTCACCCCATACCTTACAACACTATGTGCAACATCTTTAATGACTGCTTCAACATGATGCTGTTGCAATGATACTGTACCGGGAATATCCCTCCAAACCCAAGAGTAACCAAAAGGAAGGGTCGGCAGCAAAACAGCTCCTGTTCTTTCCGCTAATTTTCTCGCGATTCCTTCCGCCAAGAATATATCTACACCCAGCGGTAAATGATGTCCGTGCTGTTCCGTTGCCCCAATTGGCAAAATCGCTACAGGGAATTCAGCAACCGCCTGTGCTGCTTCATCTCTTGTCATATGGATAAATTCTTTGGCCTTCTGCATGTAACATCATCCCTTAGTCGTTAATATCGAAATATATTTCTTCGCATTCTCTCTAATTCGTTCTTTATCAGCTTTGGTTGCACCCCTTGGAACAAGCTCACTTCCAATTCCAAAAGACGTACATCCTGATTCATGATAGTTCTGAATATTTTCCAAAGAAATTCCTCCAACCCCCATGAAGTTCATTCTAGGAAAAGGCCCTTTTATATTATTAAGATAATTCGTCCCAAGATTATTTGCGGGGAAAAGCTTAACAGTTTCAATGTTTAAAGCAGCTGCTTGCATAATTTCTCCAGGAGAAAACACACCGGGAAGAACATCGACATTTAAATCTAAAATTTCTTCAGTCAATTCCTTATCCCAACCTGGAGTAATAATATATGTCGCCCCTGCTTCCAAAGCCTTTTTCGCCTGATCCAATGTGGTTACAGTTCCTACTCCTAGATGAATGGAATCCCCAAAGGTCTGGTGAAGAATTTGAATACATTTTAACCCTTTCTCTTCTTCGCTTAAAGAAACTTCAACCCAGTTGATTCCTCCTTCAAGCAGAGCTGATTGAATCTCCACGATTTCTTTCGGCTCGACTCCGCGAATAATAGCCACGATCGTTCCGTTATCGATTTTCATTTCAACACCTTCTAAAATTGAGCCAACCAGCGGCTTGGATTTTTGATAAAAATCGTATCGATATCTTGTTGACTAATTCCCTCATCTAACAACCTAGGAATATATTTTTTGATAATGTATTCAAATCCAGGGCCTCCGCCATATGCGTGTAGATAACATTGTCGACCCATATCGGCTGAGATTAATAATTGTTCTCCATACCCGTTTTCAATTAGATTTTTAATCAAATCAACCCTAACACTATCAGGATAATATTTAATTTTACTTGTCCCATCGAATTGGACATACACACCTCTTTTCGCTAGAGAAAGATGGTAATAGGGGTCAGCATTCCGATCACTATGCCCAACAGCCACCTTTGTTAGATCAACACCTTCTTCTTCAAGGATATCTAGCATTTCATTCCCCATTGTTCCAGCCTCAGTATGAAGCCAAATCGGTGCACCCGTTTCTAGTTGCGCTCTTGCAACTGCACGTGTGACTTTTTCTTCTAATGGGTGAATGAGCTGATTCCAGGAGCCGGATTTTAAGAATCCTGCTTTTGCTTTTGTACCGTCCATACCCAAGGTCACATCGCGCACCAATTTCTGTTTAATTTCATCAACTGTTAAGGAAGTTACCCATTTAGGAAAATAAATATATTTATTGAATCCAGAGGTCATGATAACATGAACCCCAGTTTCTTCTGCCATTCTCACCAGCTGTTTCGCATCTCTTCCATAGTCAAGTGTAGTAGCATCAACTAGAGCATTCCCACCTGCATGTTTAAAACGCCATAGTTCGCTAACACTTGCTTCATAATCCGTTAGTTCTAAATCGCGATCTTTTTGACTTATTGGGGGGTTCGTCCATAAATGTTCATGACTATATGTAAAACCAAGTTCATTGGATTCTATATCCCCTAAAACAGTACGTACTTTTGCCATTTTTATTCACTCCTATATATAATATTGAAATCGTGAAGATAGGAATTTATGTTTTTATCATTAACTTTTTTTAGTAAAAAATTAGATACCAAACAACATCCCGACCAAGCGAATAAGGATAACGACGATAATAGCATCTGGAGAAGCAAACCATAGCCCTTTCACTCCATATGAGGTAACATCAACAAGCGGATATGCTAATGCGACGAGCAGAGTCCACGTAAATCCCAAGAAGAATCCCGCAAAAATAGCCCCTCTTCTTCCTCCAGTTGCATTTCCAAATACTCCTGCTGCCCCACCCATAAAGAACAAGCCAATCACAGAAGGAAGAACAACTACAGGTAGAATACTAGAAATAAGCGTGACCAATAGTCCCCCAACTAGAGCTGCTAAAAATCCAATTGTAACAGCAATGGGAGCAAATGAATAAAAGATAGGAACATCTAATGCCGGTTTTGCTCCAGGAACAATTTTTTCTCCTATTCCTTTAAAAGCAGGTACGAGTTCCCCAAGAAACATCCGAACACCTTGAAGCAAGACGAGAATTCCAACTACAAAAGTTAAAGCAGTCATAATAGCAAATTGAATGGAATTTTGCCCACCGGAAATTTCTTTCATTTTTGATGGGTCAACAAAGAAGGAGGTAATCACATAGATAACAATCATAACAATTCCCATTAACACACTCATATCTTTCAAGAAATCTAAAGACTTTGGAACCTTTACATCCTCTGAAGATTTACTTTTGTTCCCTATTTTCCCACTAATCCAACCGGATAGGCTGATCCAGGAACTTCCGAAGAAACCAAAAGCGACGTTATCATTACCTGTGACTTTACGAACAAAGGGTTGTGAGATAGCTGGAAAAAATACCATTGAAATACCTTGAATAATCGAACCTAAAATCACAGTGGCAATGAAGGATAGGCCCATTTGGTCGAAAACAATGGCCATTGTTCCAGCAAAAGAGAACATCATATGACCAGTTAAAAAGATATATTTCCATTTTGTGAATCTAGCAATGAATAAGTTTATGAGGAAAGCAAAAACAAGAATAAGCGCTGTTTCTTTCCCTAATACTGCCTGGACGGCTGCTACAAGTGAATTATCCTCGGCAACAATTCCATTTAATCCGAATGCTTCGGTAAACATAGTACTGAATGGGACTAACGCATTTACGATGATGTTTGAACCTTGTTGAAGAATTAAAAATCCGAATATCGTTTTTAATGTTCCTTTGATCACATCTGAGGTGGTTTTTCTGAGAGAGATTAAACCTACTGCTGCAATGATAGCCAAAATAATTGCAGGGTTACTTAAAATAGATACAAGAAAATTCAGCATCTATTTCACCCCTTTTGCGAGTTTTTCCACTACAGGCATCACTTTACGTTCGATCTCTTCCTTATCTAGCAAATTATGAATAGCAATAACTTCTACGGTTTCATCATTTAATACTAAAGCGATTTCACTAGAAGCAACCATGAAATCACAAGTCTTTCCCTTAGCTGAACCGAGGTCTACTGCTTCCCCTTCAATGGTATAACCATACTTTTTCCCAATTGCTTGAATGTCCATTAATAGCATTAACGAGGTACCAAAGCCCATTCCACATACTGTTACAATCTTCATTTTTGCCACTCCTTATTATAAAATTGAAATAATTTCATCTTTTGCATTTGCATTTAAAATAATTTCTAATTTTTCTTTGCTGCCAAGAATGGCGGACAAAGATTGTAACATTCCGATATGACTGGTACTATCAGTACCACAAATGGCACAAACCAATTGAACAGGATCATTGGTAGGATGTCCAAAGACAACTGGTTCTTTTAAGCGAATGAGCGAAACACTTTGTTCAATAACCCCATGCTCTGGTCTTGCATGGGGTACAGCAATAAAGGGGGCAAGAACAATATAGGGGCCCACTTCCTTATATCCTTGGACCATGGCATCAATATACCGTTCTTCTACTTTTTTTTCTTTAACTAACAAGGAACCAGCTTTCCGAATCGCTTCTTCAGCATTATTTGCTTCAACTTCTAAACAAATTAAATTCTCATTGAGGGCAAGCATTTAATCACTCACTTTCAGCATTAAAGGATTTTAGTTTGTTTCGGCCAAGTAACTCAATATCATATTGATATCTATCAGAACGATTCGCCATTTCAACTAGTTCAAATGGTGTTCCATCTGCTAAATAGGAAACCCTGGTAATATGTAGAATGGCGGAGTCTGGGGATACCCCCAGTTCAAGAGCTTCGAGATCAGTTGCAATTCTTGCTTGAATTCTTTCATGAGCCTTTTCTAATTGAATTCCGTAATCCTCTTCTAAGAGGGCATACAAAGATTCCTTAGTCAGACCTTTTTCCATGAATCCAGGAACAAATTTTGATCGGAAGTAATTGATCAGAATGGCAATCGGCTCACCATCTGCGCACTGTAATCTTTTTAGGCAAATAATTTTCTCGCCTCTAGACAGATTTAGTTCACTTGTTAGTTTTCGAGATGGTTCTATTTCGTTAATGATCATATTCCTTGTTTCTGTTTTTTTGCCTTTTATACGCATTTCTTCTGACCAGCTTGTAATGGTTCCCGCCTTTTGAATAATTTTTCGAGATTGAACAAAAGTTCCGCGGCCTTGAGTCTTGGTCACAATTCCATCCTTGACAAGCTCGTCAATCGTTTTTCTTACCGTAATGCGGCTGACACTAAACTGCTTTTCAATCTCTGATTCGATTGGAAGGGCATCCCCTTCTTTTAGATGCTCCTCAATATACTCCAGTAAAGCGGCTTTTAATTGCATATATAGAGGAGTTTTGGAGTGTTTATCTAACTGAATAATTTTCTTCACCTTCTTTCAAAACATTATAATGTTTGTGCTATTATTTTGACATTTACATCATAACATCATAATGAATTTTATGTCAATGTGATTTTATTTATAAAAGGTTATGATGTTTTTCGTGTGACTTTCTCCTTTTTTGACTTGTCGAGAAGGATGAACGCATTTTACAATGACGGAGATTCATTTTTGGGGAGAAAGATAAAATAGCAGCCCAAATGAATGGACTGCTATTTTTACTAATGTTATCGAATGATTTTCTGTCCTAATTTCGAGTTTATTCAGTCAACTTGGAAGAGTTTTTTCTTTTTGAAAAAATCAGCCCCCTTTTCGCGAACATTTTCTGTTTTTCGCAAATTTTCGCGAACAAGCTAGACTTTTTGCGAGCATATAATAAATTTCGTGAGCATTTTTATCATGATTTAGAGGATTATTCGTTCGCTTTATATTTTCAAAGTAGTTTAATTGCATTGCACTTTGACAGGCTCTATAATCGTTGCAATCATGAAAGACGTTACAATGTTGCTATCATCCGGAGTAAGAATTTTAGATGCTTATTGAAGAGGAACAGCTCATGCCTACGTTAGAAATAGAAATCACTGAAGCATCGATTTCACCGCTAATGCCATAATAGATGGATTAACAATCAAAGAAATTGCATAAATGGAAAAAGCCACCCTTCCAACAGTGAAGGGGTGATGAAGGGGGGCTTTAAAGCGACCTCGGGTAAGTGCCTGGTAAGTGCCTGCTACCAACCTGAAGTCGCCCTCAAATAACAAATAAAGGATGATGCTGCCAACACTCCTCAGCTGGATCTCATGTGGAACATCTGCTATGAAGCGAGATCATTCGGGGAGTGAGAGGCATCTTCTCCAGGAATATAGGTTGGGAATTTTCTCGGGATGTCCTAATAAATATCCTTGGGCGGCTGGGACCCGTAGTAATTTGGCACTTGCTAAATCAATTGCTTCCTCGATTCCTTCAAGTATGAGGAGAATGCCTTGCTTTTCAAATTCGATTAAGTACGAAACCATATGCTGTTTCT
The DNA here is from genome assembly GCF_042263505.1 of Cytobacillus sp. Hz8. Lineage (NCBI taxonomy): Bacteria > Bacillati > Bacillota > Bacilli > Caryophanales > Bacillaceae > Cytobacillus > Cytobacillus sp. Hz8. The sequence continues at coordinate 35,642 of NZ_JBHKFI010000025.1, forward strand.
CTCTTGAGGTCGATAGATCTCTCGCAAAATATCGGTCTAGCTTAATGATATCTGGTGAAAACTCATTGATTTTTTCGAAAGTAGCGGCCTCTTTTCCAATATCATTAAGAGCGATTTGAAACTGATTTTCTTTTAAAAAGGAGATTTTCTCCTTCAGTTCATGGAACCTCCAGATATGATGTTCATGTCTTGTTTCACTTAATTCAAAAACAATCTTGCCCTTTGCTTGCGGATAGCGTTGAAGTGTTTGATTAATGAACGATTCAAAGTTGTCATGTAACAAGGTGGATGGAAAAACATTAATAAACAAACGGACCGATTTTAATTGATGAAAAGGAAAACATTGAATTGCCCAAAAGATAGACATAGTGTCAAGCTCATATAACGAGTCATCTACTCGAGCTTGTTCTAAAACGGATTCGATATTGTGGTTCATAGCTGTGTCTGGTAGCCTTAGTAACGCTTCATACCCAAATACATCCCAAGTGTCTAATTTCCAAATTGGTTGATAGACGTGCTCGATACTCTGAATTTGCTGTCGATTCATTGGTTTAACCACCATGCTTAACACTCCACCTTTCGAGTCATTATTCAATGTCTTCCTCTTACCTCTATTATCCTGAATAGAACTGGAAAATGTTATCAGTCAGCATTCTTATTCTTACTCTTATCTTATATCTTTTACTAAAAACACGATTAGGACTGTGGCACTAATCTCTCCTATACAGAGGAGTTTGGTCCTAATTTAGGGACAAAGAAAAGTTATCTTCTTTCAATATCCCGGATCTTTCAGGTCTCCTTACCCAAAAGTCAAAGAAGATGAATTTCATATCTATCCAAAAAATTTTCCTGTCTACTTTTTATGGGCCTAAGCCAAAACAAAACCTATCGTTCTTTCAAAAAAGAATGATAGGTTTTGTTTGATCTTCTTATCTGTATAATTTAAGGAGTGACAGGCATTTAAAAAGCAGGATTCATTCGAATCCTGCTCGTTGTATTCATGCTGAGACATCTAGTAAAACGGTGATGACAAGCACTTCCTAAAATCCGAAGCGATAGATTCCGAAGCCTTTGTCATCTGTTTCTCCTGTGTAAGTGATGTTGCTGCTTGGTTGTAGGTAGTCAGCTCCTTTTGGTGAGGAGGTGAAGGTGACGTTGACGTTGCCGCTGATTGGTGCAATCGACCAGTTGTTGTCGGCTGTTGGATTGATTTCTTTTTGCTCTGAGATATAGTCCATGAGAATTTGACGATTTTCATCAGCGGAATCGACCACGTACTCGCTACCTTTTACTCCCGGAAAGTTTCCGCCACCGGATGCGCGATAGTTATTGGTTACCACTATGAAGTCTTGGTTCGGATCAACTGGCTTGCCATCATATTGCAGGTTCATCACTCTGCTAGAATCAGAGATTTTCATACCCGTTTCGTCATATCTTGCCGGCTTTGTGACATCAATTTGATAGGAAACTCCATCAATGACATCAAAGTTATATACTTGGAAATTTGGATTTAATAAAGCTTGCTCCTCTGTTTTGCTCGTGTCAATTTGATTAAATTTTCCGGCAGACATTTCAAGCCACTCCTTAATCACGGAGCCCTTTACTTTAATTGCCTTTAGCGTATTATCATATAAATATAGATCTCCAGCACTGCGGATTGTTAAATCCCCTTGCTTGATTTCGGTAAATTCCTCTACTCCATTGCGTCCTGCTTTAAATGGAGCCCCCACTGATACGATTGGCAAATCCTTATATTCCGGCTTATTATTTTTTATATAATTTTCCACATACCATGTTTGTGCTTTGGTGACAATTTGAACTGATGGGTCATCCTGGACAAGCGCGAAATAGCTATGAATCGGCGCAGTGGTTTTACCAATTGGTGTATTTACATATTTAATCGTAGCCTCATGATCCGCTTTTACCACATCTAAAATGGACTGATCTGCCGGCACCTTTGTTCCGGTAGCTTTATCATAAATAGCCCGGGTGCTTGATTGTGATTGATACACCTTCCATTTTCCATTCACCTTTTGAATCTCTAAATCTATGATTCCAAGATTGCTTCCGCCGTAGCCTGCTTGAACAGCAGGTACGCCATTGATTGTCCCTTTTGCATTGTTTACGCCGGGCAATACATGGCCGTTTGCATCTTTAAATAAGGAATCTAAAGATTTTTCGTCAACGGCCGGGAACACCTTATGCGTATGAGAGAAGGTTATCGCATCAATGCCAGATACCTTGCTTAGTGAATAAACAACATCTTCTGTATTTTTTGTATTTCCATTAAAACCAGAGTGGGTAAGTGCAATAACGATATCTGCACCTTTCTTCTTCATTTCCGGTATAAACTTTTTCGCCGTCGCCACGATATCCTTCGTGATGACCTTGCCTTCAAGATTTCCTTTATCCCAATCCATAATTTGCGGTGGAACAAAGCCAATAAAACCTATTTTTACGACCTTCTGCTTCCCATTTAAGTCGTAAACTTTCTTTTCCATGATTTTATAAGGGGTAAATTGATTTTTATCATTATTCGGATTTTCATCCCTATCCTTTTGATAGACATTCGCATTAACATATGGGAATTTAGCATCATTAACTGCTTCATTTAAAAAGTCTAAACCATAATTGAATTCGTGGTTCCCATAAGTGGCAATGTCATAGCCAAGCTTGTTCATAGCCTTGTAGACAGGATGAACCTCTCCCTTTTGCAGCGGATCGACCTTCGCCTTATAAGTACCGAGCGGTGTTCCTTGAAGGGTATCCCCATTATCTACGAGGAGATGATTCGAGACTTCCTTTTTTGCCTGCTTGATTAATGTTGATGTCTTGGCAAGACCGACAACATCGGACGGAGCATCTTTATAATAATCATAATCAACTAGGTTGGTATGTACATCTGTGGTCTCCATAATTCGCAGTTTAAAAGGTGATGTGGAAGCAGGTGTTGCCAAGCTTTTTCCAGGCTTTCCTGTTTTCTTATTGACTTCATCGACAACCAATACTTGAATCCAGAAGTTCGTATTATTGGAGTTAAAATGAGCAGTAAAAGTGGAAGCTTTTTTAATATCCCTCACAATTGCCTGCTGAGAAACTACTTTTTTTCCATTCATTAATTGGAATACAATGGTCTCTTTGCCGGAATGGCCTTTTTTCGGTGTGACTTTAACAGATGCATTTGTGCTTTTTGTGTAATTCACAATGGGTGTTGAAATGGTAAACGATGGTACTTGGGAGGTGGATTTTGCTTGTGCTGTTGGTGCATGCAAGCTTGGAAAAGCAAATTGGGCTGAAACAACTCCTGCTGTCACTGTAGCGGCGACAATACTTGTTAACTTGCGTTTTGGCATCATTTTCACAGCTCCTTTAATATGGGTAAAATCAAATTCAGTTTAGCATCGCAAAAAGCCAAATAATATAGGGAAGTGAAAAAATTTACAATAATCATACTTTTGTAATGCTATTTTTACAAAAAATCAGTCGAATGACTCATTCTGCTAATTAAATTTTTCCCGATTTAAAGATAAGAGAAAATAGTATAATAGAGGGAGAATTTATATTTTTATTGAGGTGAAAGTTTCATGCGGAAAGGCATATTCATTGCCATTGGTAGTATACTCATCATTGCGCTCGTCATCACAGGAATTGAGGTCCATCAGGCAAAACAATTTAATCGAAACATCACGATTAATCACATCAAAGTAGGTGGACTAACTTCCAATCAGGCAATGGAAAAATTAAAAAAAGCAAAATTAAAAAACGAAGTCTATATTGGGCAAAAACAAATTTTAAATGAAAAGGATACAACGATGGGAATATCCAAAAAAGATCTTCCACAGATTGACAAAATATTAAAAGAACAAAGAACCTTTTTCCCTTCCTCTAAAACAAAAGACTATACGTTGCAGACAAAAAATGGTGCGCAATTACAGAGCCAAAAGAAGAGTTTAGAAGATAAACTTAAGCTCATGAATAAAAATTTAACGGCACCTAAGGACGCGCAGGCTCATTGGGATCATGAAAAAATCATTATTTCTAAAAGTCAAAAAGGAAAACAATATGATATTACGAAACTATTAAAGCTTTACGGGGAGCAAAAATATAATAGTGAAATCCATCTGGAACCAGCATATATTTTACCCATTGAGGCCAATAGTCCAATTGTAAAAAAAGAAAAAGAGATGCTGCAAAAACTAATGAAGCAAACCGTGCAATATAAGCTGCAGGAACATGATTATGCATTTAAAGCAAGCGAGCTTATTACAGAGGCAACGGTATCAAGAGACTTGAAGTATCATATTAATCCCGCCGGCATCAAACAAAAACTCTCTGACCTTAATGATGAGAAATCCACCTTACATAAGAATTACACATTCAAGACCCACTCCGGTAAGGTGATAACGGTAAAAGGAGAATCCTATGGTTGGGCCATTGATATCGATGGTGAGGCAACGGGAATTGAAAAGGCGTTTGCGAAGGGGCAAAAATCCATTAAAGCCTACAATATTTATGGAATTGGATATAGCACTTATGGCATCGGCTACCATGTAACTACAAACCATGGCATAGGAAATACTTATGCAGAGGTATCCATTCAGGATCAAAAGATTTGGATTTATAAGGATGGGCAATTAAAGGTCACCACTCATGTCGTAACAGGGCGGCATGATACTCATGAGGATACCCCGACAGGCGTCTGGTATATCATGTATAAGGAATCTCCATCTATCCTGGAAGGGAGTGAAGTCGGCAATCCACATTATTCCATCAAGGTACAATATTGGGCCCCTTTTACGAATAGTGGCTGCGGCTTTCATGATGCCAGCTGGAGAACCAATTGGTCGAACAAGGCTTATCTTACACAGGGATCAGGGGGATGTGTCAATACGCCGCCTAGTGTGATGAAGAAGGTTTATGATAATCTCAGTCAGAATGAACCTGTTATTATTTATTAAGATGAGATTTTGTTATCAAAACACTGTTTTTTTGTAAAGATTGCTGTTTTTGTGGACGGATTTGATTTTTAAGTTGCCATTGCGGGGTTGTGATTCGGACTTGGTTGTTTTGAGGGTCTGGCATGCTGTGGGAGTAGACTCTTGATTCGGACTTGTTTTCTTTGAAATTCGTGCTTGCTGTCCGAATCAGCCCTGCTTTTGGACTCGTTTTCCTTCAAACTCTGCTTTTCTGTCCATAAACGACCCGCTTTTGGACTCATTTTCTTTCAAACCCCGCTTTTCTGTCCATAAACACCTCGCTTTTCTGTCCATAAACATCTCGCTTTTGGACCCATTTCCCTCCTATCTCCCCTTTTCTGTCCATAAACACCTCGCTTTTGGACTCGTCTTCTTTCAAACTCCGCTTTCCTGTCCATATAAAGTACAATTTTTCCAACATAAAAACATTCAGAAGCTATCTCAATAAATCTCGAACTAATACAACAAAGCCTACGAAAAGAACTTATAAAAAAAACTTGCCTGCCAGCAACTCCAGATAAAGCTCGTGAAAATGCAAAAAAGAGGAGACTCATAAATATGTATAACAACAGCAGAATCATCGTCCTTCACCGAATCATAAGCGTATTCAAGCTACGTTTTTAAATACAGCCATCTACGAAAAAAAGCAGGAAACCAGAGGTTCCCTGCCTTTTTTCTCTATTTTATCTGACTTACGATTGTGCTTTCATTTTTCGCTTGGGCTTTCACCGAAGCGGGCGATCCGCTTAGGCCTAGAATGTAATAGCTTGCTGTGACCATTCCTAAAAAAACAATTCCTACGATCAAGGAAATACGAGTATCCTCATTAAATCCCATTCCGACTAAAACCAACAATAAAAAGAGAATCGTTAAATAGTTGGTTACTGGAGCGAATGGCATTTTGAATGGATGACTAGCCATTTTTGCTGCATTGATTTTTCGAAAACGAATTTGGCTGATGAGAATAACAAACCATGGGACCATCCCAGGCAGAACACTGGCACTATAAACATAGACAAATAAGTTTTTCGGTGCAATATAGCTTAATATTACGCCAATCGATAACCCGATTAATACCCCAATCGTACCAAGCAATGGAACTCCGTTTGGAGATAGCTTTGTGAAAAATTTTGGCGCTTGTCCATTTATTCCTAAAGTATAAAGCATGCGGCCTGCACTATAAATCCCGCTATTACAGCCAGACATCGCAGAAGTAATGACCACAAAATTAATCAACCCTGCTGCTGCAGTAATTCCAATTTTAGCGAATGTTGCCACAAACGGACTGCCAAGGGTACTTAATTGATCCCAAGGATAAACCGTGACAATCACGAAAATTGCTCCGATATAGAAGATTAAGATTCTCCAAGTTAAATTTTGAATTGCCTTGGTTAACGTTTTTTGCGGATCCTTTGATTCTCCCGCTGTGATTCCTATGAGCTCCACTCCTTGATAAGCCGCAACTACTAAGGATAAAGCAAAGAAAAATCCGGACCAACCACCTGTAAAGAACCCGCCATGTTCCCAAAGGTTTGAAAAACCAACGGCACTGCCCCCGTTGCCAAAACCGAAGAAAATAAGACCCAATCCAGCCGCAATCATTAAAATAATCGTGACAATTTTAATCATGGCAAACCAAAATTCAAACTCACCAAAGGATTTCACTGATACTAAATTGGCTGCGCCCAGTATAGCCATGGCAATAAAACCCGGAATCCATGTAGGTAAATCTGGGAACCAATATTGCATGTATGTACCCACTGCAATAATCTCCGACATCCCGACGATAACCCACTGAAACCAGTTACTCCAAGCTGTCAAGTATCCCGCTAATGGATGAATATATTTATGTCCAAAGGTCGCAAATGAACCCGTACTTGGTTCTACATACAGCATTTCCCCCATGGCACGCATAATAAGAAAGATAAAGATACCTGAGATCGCATAAGCCAGTAAAACCGATGGACCTGTCCACTTAATGGTGCTTGAGGACCCCATAAATAACCCCACACCAATCGTACCGCCTAACGCAATCATTTGAATATGTCTTGATTCTAAGCCTCTCTGCAATTCTTTGTTAGCCACGTTGCTCCTCCTCTTTTGTTTCGTAGTCTTGAAAACTACTATTCTCTGTTTTGTTATTGTAAAAATTAGAACCCGCTTTGAAGCATGGCTCATTTTCGCTCTTGTAAAATCGGAAGATTCCATCTGTTTCCTAAATTCATAACTTAATAACTTTTTCATTATAATATGTTTTCTCGAAAAGGACAATTGTATTTTTAGGAAACACATTAGAAATTCAGTGTTTTTTCGAAAATGTTTAAAGATGAATAGATGATTTTATTTATATCAGAATAGTTTTATTATTCTGTTTTTTTAAGATAATTTTTAAGTGCTTGATAAAGAGAAATGTCCTTACTTGGAGAGGTCGGATTTTTTCATAAGTCCTTGTTTGAGAAATTAGTCATTCTTTACCCTTGGATTCTCGTATTCTTATTGAAGACGAGCGCTCCCTTTTTTCCTCCTTCCATCTAAACACAGATTCCCCCTTTCCCTCTTAATCCCACACTTATTCACTTCAATCTCACCTTAGAATATAAGTCCAAACAAAAAAAGCAGATCAATCCAATTTAATAGGACTAATCTGCTCTTTGAGCGAAACGAATCAGAACCTTATGTATCAAGGCTTGCCTTGAATTTAATCAAACGTTTGATTAAAATTATTTGATAAAGTGAAACTTCCATCAGTGGGGGTTTTCGACGCACAGGACGTGCTAGTGCAGACGTAGCGATTGACGTCGCGCTTTTAGTCTGCCATTCATCCCCCACTGATGGTTAGTTGAACTTATCGGACCTTTACGGACAGTTGATCTCCCACTTATCTTCTTCGCATTCTCAGAATCTTGAAGTGGGAGTCTTACTGTCCGTTAAGAGTGGGATAAAAACCAAGTATTGCAGTCACCTCTTATCCCAACAAATTAGGAGGAGTTTCCCCGCGAAGTCCAGCAACCAGGTTTTCGGCTGCGAGCATGGCCATTTTGATTCTTGTTTCGTTGGTTGCTGAGCCGATGTGCGGGAGGGTGACGACGTTGTTCATGTTTAGTAACGGATTGTCCTTTTGAACCGGTTCTTGAACAAAAACATCGAGTCCGGCAGCAAGGATTTCTCCTGTTTGTAAGGCTTGAATCAATGCCTGTTCATCGACAGTTTTGCCCCTTGAGCCATTAATAAAAATAGCTGTTTTTTTCATTAATGCAAATTCTCTTTTTCCAAACATTTTTTCCGTTTCTGGTGTTAGCGGAGTCATTAAACACACAAAATCAGATTGCTGTAATAATTCTTCAAGGGAGCAATATGTAGCCTGATACTTTTGTTCCGCCTCTTTATTATGTGAACGGTTATGATATAAAATTTTCATATCAAAACCATAATGAGCTCTTTTGGCAATGTCAGCTCCGATGCCACCCATGCCAACGATTCCTAATACTTTATGGTGCACATCCACACCATACCATTCTTCATCAGGAATGGTGCCCCATTGCCCTATTTTAACCTGATGATCTAATTCAGGGATTCTTCTCGCAGTCGATAACAGTAAACCAAAAATCGCGTCCGCTACAGTATCATTTAATACACCGGGCGTGTTGGTTGCCATCACTTTTCGCTCTGTCATCGCAGCTAAATCAAGATTGTCATAACCGACAGAGGTGTTGCACACGATTTTTAAATGGGGGGCTTGATCTAACAATCCCTTATCTACCTTCAAGCCTGCTCCGAGTATTCCTTCAGCTGTTTTTAATTTTTCTCGGAAAATCGGATAAGTTTGTGGGTCTAAATCTTCAAAATAGGTTACATCTAAAGTGTTTTGCAGAAATTCTAATACCTTTTTATCCACCTTTTTGTAGACAACTACTTTTGGTTTCATCATCAATGCCTCTTTTCTTAAGCTGAATGTAGTCCTTCTATAAAACATAGATTTTACAAAATATACTATTTATTTTACAACTTTCCTTAACACGAGTACATTTATTTACCCTATTTCGAGTGCAAAAAAACTGAAGTTTAAACATTATTCTAGCGCTGCTAAGGACCAAAAAAACCCTGCAGAGAGGGATTCTCACGCAGGGCCTTGAATTCTTTTATTGTGAAACAGTATTTATCGAGAAGTGAGAGGCAACTTACTTAACCTTTATCACTCCCGCTGCACTTTTATTCCCTGCTTTATCGTAGGCATAGATGGTGAGGGTGGTGCCTTTTTTCTGGGCTTTGATTTTGATTTTGTAGGTTCCTTTTGCGTTGACAGTTCCTTTTGCCAGTAAGATTTTGCCTTTGTAAATATAGACTTTGGCTCCTTCTTCTGCTTTTCCAGTTACATAAGTTGTTTTCGAGGTGATGGAGTTGACGGTTGGTTTTGCTGGAGCCGTCTTATCGGCAACCAATACATTCGCTGCTGGGCTAACATTGCCTGCTAAGTCCGTTGCTGTAAGAGTGAGTTTTGTGCCTGCCTTTTGCCTTGAAATGGTTAAACTAAAGTTGCCCTTCGAATTCGCTACAACACTCTTAATGTACTTACCAGAGTGATAGAGTTTGACGATTGTTTTTGCTTCAGCGGTGCCTGTCACCTTTGTGGATTTATCTGAAATTGCATTGACTTTTGGTGCTTTCGGAGCGGTTTTATCAATATTGATGGTTACAGACTTGAGTGCCTCCAGATTTTCTGCTTTGTCTTCACTTCGATATTCCACTTTGAACTGACCATTAGAGGAAAGCGTAATGGCTCCGTTAACATTCTTCCATTCTGATCGATTGACTCTGTATTGAGTGGATTTCACACCAGATCCTTCATCTGTTGCAGTGAGCTTGACAACAACATTAGAGGTGTACCATCCATTTTGACCAAGTTTGCCAGTGATTGTCGCCTCGGTAACAGGGGCGGTTTTATCTGGTCCAGGATTCGAATGGGATTTTACCCTCACTGCCACCTTGGTTTCCTTGCCGCCGTATACCACGGTCAACTCTGTATTTCCCGATTTAACAGCTGTTACTTTTCCTTTATCCACAGATATGATTTGATCATTAAAGCCGCTGTAGGTTGCCTCTGCAGTTGCGTCATAGGTAACTTCTTTTTCCCCAAAATATTTAGCCGTGACCGCTAGTTGTGCACTTTCGCCCACATCTAGAGTTAACTGCTTCGGTTCAACCACGACTTCATCCGGTGCTTTTCGTGTAATTTTCACTTCTTTCTCTGCATGGTTTTGCCCTTCATCGTCCACGATTATTTTCAAGGTATTTTCGCCAAAAACTAGATGCTCCAACGTCAAATCAAATTTGCCATCTTGTTTTAAAACAATTGGCTTTTGCTCAAGCAGCTCGCCCTTGCTGTTGGTTAATTCAAATTTTGCATGAAGATTGGCATTAACATCATAGTCCTCACCAAAAACCTCCTGGATAATCGGACCGAAATCGACGTAGGAATCCTCGATAGCACCGGATAATTGTGCGCTTGCTTCAGTCGTAGCAACGGTTTCTTCTAGATGAATTGTTGGTGCTGTGGTTTTGATAAAAACAGGTCCCAGCCATTCCTGCGTTAAGATGGCCGTATTTGTACTATTTAAGGTCGTTAAATCCACCGTATAGATACCATCAGGAGCTGTCTTCTTTTCCCCAGAACCCCATTCAGTATATCCACCATCAAAAATTACTTCCTTTGGTCCTGGAGCTGTTGATGAAGAGTTCACAAGATACCCAAGATAGCCATCCTCATAATATCCTGCATTTTGATGAATCGCATCCCATAATTCCATGTAAGTAGTTCCCTGTCTATCATAAAATTCATAATGAATCGTCGTACTATCCTGTTTCTTATCATTGTTTGGAGAAATATGATAGTTATCGATCGTGTAGGTCTTGAGTCCCGTTAATGGAGCGAAGTTTGCAGCGAATGGTAAATTTAAGTTTGTCTTGCCATTTGAAATGTGAACATAACCGAGTAATTCGTTTCCGGCTGTTCCAAGTCCTTTTGGCACATTTAGCGTGACTTTTAGCGTTTTCTCATCTGTTAGGGTAAAGTCCTCTTGATCAACCATAACACTAGCGTCTGCTAATGCACCGGTCGCGGATTTCGTCACCTCTACTGACACATGATAATCGCTCGGGTCACCAGTTAAATTTTTTACTAAAACATCCTTCGTGAGTGTGGACGGGGTATTGGCATCGGTTGGCACGTTGCCAAAGGTGATGGTTCCTTTACGATTTTCGTAGGTGTTGTTGGAAAAAGACGTTGTATCCACTACATAGACCAGAGCTTCAGTTGTTGCAGCCTTCAACGGTTGAACGCGGCCAGCCCCTTGAGTAAAGACATCATATTTCGTGGTATCCAGCTGTTTCGCCGTGTTGGTAATCGCAACTTTCAGATCAAATGGCGACCAATCGGGGTGCTCCGATTTTAATAGAGCAGCGATCCCTGTTACATGTGGTGTTGCCATACTGGTTCCAGTGAAGCGATCGTAAGCTTGAGAATAGTCTGCATCCGGATAATCCTTCTTATAAACTGGAATGGAGGACATGATGTTCGTTCCTGGTGCCGTCACGTCTGGTTTCAAATCAAAATTAGGATTGGCCGGTCCTCTTGAACTAGAGCTATTGACCTCATCCCCAGCTGTCTTATCTGTTGAAAAATTACTAAAGGTAACCGTCGCTGATTTCGTTTCTAACTCCTTCCGTAATGCATTCCCATCCGTTGTGGACATATCAAAGGTTGGAATAAAGGAGAAGGTATCGCCTAAAAAGACATTTGCTGGTCCAGTACCCGTGTTGTTATGGATGATCGCTGCAATAGCTCCCGCTTTCTTCGCAGCAGCGATTTTTTCAACGAAAGGAATCGAACCGCGCGAGATTAGGGCCACTTTTCCCTGAACATCAAGCCCATCGTAATCTTTCTCTTCCCCCAGCCCTGGAATCGCCACTACATCATAAGTCCCTGATAAGGTATCCCCAGGATTTGTTTTAAATTTCCATCCCATCAGGTTTAAATGATAGGCGACGGGATCTTTTCCCTCTACGGTTACAGTTGCATCCCCAGCCATCGTTGTTTCAGGTACCGTGGAGTTACCGACAGAGATAGCAAAAGCTGCCGTCCCCGGATTTCCAATCGTTCCCCGATTCGGACCGCTGTTTCCTGTAGCAATCACCGCTGCCGTCCCAGCAAGCGCGGCGTTATTAATAGCAATAGAATCTGAGGAGGTTTGATTATTGCTCGTATCCCCAAGTGATAGATTAATAATATCTATATCTTCTTGCACGGCTTTATCAATCCCAGCAATTACTCCTGAATTCGAGCCGGACCCATATGCCCCTAATACCCGATAGGCATAGAGTTCTACTTTCGGAGCAAGACCTTTAATTCCATATGGATTTTTCCCTTGTGCTGCAATCGTACCAGCGACATGGGTTCCATGCTGAGTATAGAAGGATTCCCCGTCTGCATTAAACTCAGGCCGATTCGCTGGACGATCAAGTGGAGAAGTCTCATAAGGATCATCATCTGCCCTCGGACGATCATAACCCGTATTTTGGTTGATAAAATTATATCCGCCCTTATATACCCCTTCAAATTCCGGATGATCATAATCAATGCCCGTATCGAGAACTGCAACCTTTACATTCTGCCCTTCATAGCCTAATTTCCAAACGGATGGGACCTCTAAATGAGGGCCACTTACATTCATCGTCGGAGAATATGTATCATCCTTAGATGATTTTCCTAAGGCATGCACCTCTGAATCCGGTTCGACTCTTACTACTCCATCAACAGCTAAAAGCTTATCTAAATCACCGACCTTCACAGTCATGGCCATACCATTAAAGGCATAGTTATACCGGAAACCATCCTTCGCTTTAATTCCTTTGGCACTTAAATTCTTTTTAAACGTATTCTGCTGCAAATTAACTTTATCTGCGACACTCTTTTCCATGTTTTTTGTAAAAGCTTTCCCTTTTACAAGATTAATTCCCTTCGCCAATGCCACAGGCTTTTCAGATAATTCCACAATGACGTTAACCTCTTCGTCTCCCTTCATGTTATGGAGATCCGGGTGTAGGATTGGCCCAGCCTTTAAAGCAGCTGTCTGCTCGGCAATCGCCCTTTTCATCTGTGTAAGTGCTTCTCTACTTAGCTGATTTTTTGGCGTTTCATCCTTTGTCTGAGCTTGAATGGCCAATGTGTCAGAAAGCAATTGTTCATGATTTTGTGCCTTCGCCTCTGCAATTCCCGTCGTTGGCAGCAATAATGAAAAAATAATCGCGGCAATAAGGAAACTACTTAAATACTTACGGATCCCTTTAGATTTCATGCCCTTCCTCCTCTTCTTATGCCTTTATGGAATAAATAGATGCACCTGATTTTGCTGATTTTTGAAATAAGCTCATATTGTTTTCCCCCTTTGTTATTCCGAAATCTTTTTAAGATGCTTGAGAAAGTGAATCCATTCAGTTCAGGAACAATTCAAGATATTCTATTGGGGGATGATTTTATGCTGAGGCGAAAGTCACTTCTCTACCTCAGGGCTTTTCAATAATTCTTCTATTCAAAATAAATTGCGTTTGGAATATTGATAGAGAAATAAGAGAGGGCACAAACACTAACAAATGATTTGAAGGATAGAAAAGAAAAAACTGGAAAAATTCTTTGCAGAGAATAAAGACTTTTCCCCTACAAGAGACTTTTCCAGTATTCATTAAAAGAATAACCTTGTGAAACAAGATTATCCGGCTAGGGGTAGGAACCTAAAAATACTCTTTTTTAGAACCTTGGAAGAAGCTGCAGCTTGGTAAGATTGAGTTGGATCTTAGTTGAAGGGTTAATTGATTTAATATAGCTGCGAATTGGTTTTTCTCACTTACGCTCATACTGAATTTAAAACCATATTGGAATAGTCCATCGACTTCTTCCTTCCACACATTTCTCCCTATAAAACTCATTTCTTTATCTAAAATAGTGGTGGTAAATTGCAATATAAGATCATGTTGGATAGGCAAATTGATACTTGAGAGATATTTCAAGCCTCCGAGACTAATATCTTCAATAAGAGACTTAGACTTCCCTAATTGAAGATTCTTGTTTTTGAATTTAATGACGATCATATCCGCGCTTAATGGGAAAACAAACCCTAAGCGATAATATTTCCGCCGATTTTCTACTGAATGTGTGGATCTTTTCGTTGGCAGCGCCTGGATGATTCCTTTTCGCAGGAATTTCTTAAATTGATCTGCCTTTACCGGTTTGCTAAAAATATACCCTTGAATCTGCGCACATTCCTGTTGAAGAAGAAAGTTTAGCTGTTGCTGATTCTCAACCCCTTCCGCAACAACCTTCATATTCAATTCCTTCGATAAAAATAATGCGCTTTTAATGATGCCTTCATTCTTAGTATTTAGCCCAATCCCATCAATAAATGATTTATCTATTTTCAGCGTATCAATATCAAGCTTCATTAAATACGATAAGGAAGAATAGCCCGTTCCGAAATCATCCAAAGCAAATTTCACCCCAAACTCCTTTAATCTTGAAATAATTGACTTCGTAGACTCTAAGTTTTTTATAAACGCATACTCCGTCAATTCGAATTCTATTAAACTTGGATCAATGCCAGCCGATTTTATGATTTCTTGAACGTCCTCAACAAAATTTACTTTCAATAGGCGTTTCGGTGATAGATTAACAGAGATAGGAACAACTGGAACCCCTTCTTCCTTCCAGGCTTTTAGCAGGAGGCATACCTTCTGCAGCACTAAATCGCCCATTTTAAAAACCATCCCATTTTCTTCAGCTAATGGAATAAATTCATTCGGCGAAACAATCCCCCAATCTGGGTGCTCCCAACGAATAAGAGCCTCTGCCCCTTCAATCCTTCCTGATCTCGTATCGACCTTTGGCTGATATTCAATATAAAATTCATGGTTGAAAATAGCCTTGCGCATATCCCTTTCCAATTGAAATAACCGGAAGGATTCAATGCTCATAGAAGAGGAGAAGACTTGCCAATCATTGCGGCCCAATTCTTTCACCTTCTTTAAAGCTTGGATTGCCTTTTTTAAAAGAGTATAGGAATCCGTTCCATCAATTGGATAGGAGCTAATTCCAATACTTACTGTAGTAAACAGCTCATACTCATCGACAAAAAATGGGAGTTCCATCTCTTTGATAATCTTTCTCGCCACCTCGAGTGTTTCCTCCACCTGGTGATTGGCTTCGATGCAAATCACAAACTCATCTCCTGCAATTCGCGCAAGGAAGCTTCTTTTGTCTAAAAGCTGATTTAAACGCTTCGAAAAAGATATAAGCAATCGATCCCCAATTTCCCCGCCAAGTGTGTCATTAATATAATTGAACCGATCTAAATCTAAATAAAATACCGCAAAAGATTTATGGTCTTTTTTTGATTGATTAATTCGTTGATCTAAAATCTGATAAAAATAATTTCTATTTGGTAGCCTTGTTAAATAATCATAATCAACTAAATTCGTGTAGACTTCAACACTCTCTTTTTCTCTTGTAATATCCTGAACGATTCCATCCATGCGGATAAGATTTCTGTCATCATCAAGATATGGTATCGTTTGTAAAGAAATCCATTTTGTCCTTCCATTCTTATCGATGATCCGTAATTGTTGATTGATCTCTTCCCCATCCTTTAATTTCTTTCTCCCCTCCTCAATAATTGACCGATCCTTGGGGTGAACCATCTCAATCAATTGAGCAGGATTTTCATTTAGAATACTGGGAGAAACACCAATAATCTCTTGAACTCCTTTAGAATAAAAAGTAAAGTGAGAATCCCTGCGATCAATAGACCAAATGCCTGCATGAAGATGATTAGCAACGGACAAAAACTGCTCCCTGCTTTCAGCTAATCGGTTCTCCATTTCTTTCTTTTCAGTGATATCCTGAATCACTCCGATCACTTTAGCCACTTGTCCCACTTCGTCAAACAGAGCATCAAAGCATATTAAAATCATCCTCTCTTCTCCATCCATACGAATTATTCGGTGCTCCAAATGATAATTATGATGGGATTCAACCAATTGTTTCAATCCCATGTCATACTTCTCTACATCTTGAGGATGGACAAAGCTCCGGACCGTATCAAGCTTGGGAACAAAATTTGAATCATTAATTCCAAAAATGTCGTAAACCTGCTTGGACCAAATTGCCTGCTGACTCGCCACATCGTATTCAAAGCTGCCAATGCTTGAAATTCTTTCTGCCTGTTCTAAGCTGTTAAACACCCTTCCAAGCTTATTCTCATAATCTTTTAAAGTTGTTTGATCTTGACATACAGCAAAAACAACCTCCGTTTCATCCTCTTTCATGCTAGGAATGAGTGATAGTTCAACAGGAAATGACTGGCCATTTTTGTGTAAAAGGGTAGATTCAAACACGGTGGGAATTCCGTTTAGCGCATTATGAAAATGATACTGAAAAAGATCGGAATCTCCATCCGGGAACCATTTGTTTTTTAAACGCACTACGTCATTCAAACTGTATCCAAGCAGCTCCTTCAGCTTTTGATTAATTGAAATAATCTGCTTGTCTAAATTAAATACAAAAATAGGCTGAGGATTACGAATAAATAATGCTCTGAAGATACCTGAATCATTGGCTTGCAGAGACTGATTTTTAAAAAACTTGTCTAAGAATTCCATACTTTCTTCCTTCCCATAAAAATTTGATTAAATATGAAAAAGGTTTCCAGCACATCTGTGTTTTTAATACGAGATGTTTCTTATCAAATTGTCTCTAATAGATTCATCGCAAATCCGCCATTTCCCCAAAGAAATTAAAAAAGCACTCTTTTCTGAGAGTGCCAAGAATCATAACATATTATTCGATCCTCATGTTTGAATATGGCGGCCCGACTATCATCGTCATAAAGACATTAGACTCGAAGCTTTGCGTCCTTACGTTTCCATAAGTTTGCCTTTTTCATTTTCCTAGTCAAATTTTACTATATTTCAATATTATTTAAAAGAAAATGACGGTCCCCTTTGATAAAAATTATTATTTGAAAAGACGAACCATAGAGCTGAACAAGCTACATATATACGTCAGGATTAAATAACATTATTAACATCCCCTGTAACAGCAGGAAAGGCCGGAACAGCTCACATAAACGATAATAATGGAGATTATTCGGTAAGCGAAGTCGTTTCCATTGCTAAAAGCTTAATTGGTATCCCCTACCTCTATGGTGAAACAACCAAAAATGGGTTCGACTGCAGTGGCTTTGTCTAGCCCATGCCATTCTTCCTCGCAAAAAAATAGGAGAGAGGCTGGTAACCTCTCCCCTACTATTAAAATGACAACATTATTCAACCCAATCGAACCACATTTCCCATACTATTTTACGAAATCAAAGAATGTACTCTTAAAACGATTGAAAATAATATGTAAAATCGAAACGAAATTCATCAATTTAATGTTATGCAATTGGTTGTTTCCAAAATTCGATTTCATGTTCGAGAAAATAGGCCTCCATTTTCGCTTTCTTGCCTCTTATAAGTTATTATCCATTAATTTTTTCTTGCAATACTAAAATTTACATACTCCAAAATAAATTCTTTTTCACTCTGGCTTAATTTAAGATTTAATTCCGTTAGATCCCAACTAGAATGAAATAATTTTTGTTCCTGTTTGAAAGCTTCATTTGTATCACCTTTAACAATCCAATCGACTGTTACATGAAGAGATTCACTTAAGGATAATAGAATCTCAGCTGAGGGGTTCGTCTCTCCGTTCACAATTTTACTGACTGTACTTTTAGATAAGCCGCTTATTGAAACCAAGTCCTTCTGCTTTAACCCCAGTTCATTCATTCTTTCTTTCACTCTATCTCCAATATCTTTCCGAATATGTCTCATAGGCAACAACATTTCCTTACACATTTTTCTATTAAGCCGAAGTTTCTTATTTTAAACAAAAACCATTGACTGGTTTCCAATAATGGATTATTATGGAGTAGGAATACGGGACTATTTCAAAAACAAAAAATATTAAAATAAATAGATGCATTTGTTTTTCTTTCAAAATAAATGGTTAAGATGGAGGCCTAATACACCAAATTAATTTATGCTGTTCATGAAATGTCGAATTTTGTTATATCCCTTGTTTAAGAGACTATTAAGGATAGAACAAAATAGCTTGGCGTTTTTTTGCTTTCAAAAAGAACTGAATAAATATTTATGCATTTTTACGAATATTTATGCATAGCAAGATTTTATCAAAGAACGACCTAAACGAATAGAAAAACCATGATATCTAACAAAAATGAGGTCAAGAATTTCGAAGATAGCGATATCACTTATTTTGAAGAAAACAGACGCCCTCATATTCGTACTCCTTTCAATTATATTAGGAAATACAGAGTCTAAGGATTTTTTTGATTAAAAAAAATATGTGAAGGATATCGACATATTTTATCTAAAAAATGGGTTAAATATTGTTTTTTCATTTATACAAGACACCATCTTCAGTGACATAACTTGTTTTCTAGATCTATCTAGAGGATTTCAGCATGATTTCAATTTATAAAAAACGCACGCTATGATAAAGAAACTCTTTTCAGAAGTGCAGCATAAAGAGAAACAGCAGAGAATACCATCCACTAACCTCCTCTTAGGTTTATATTGAATTCGCATGTTCCTCTATTTTCCAACAAGCTATTTTGAAGATATTTCATACTCTTTTCAACATAATTTTCGATTGTTACACCACTATAATATGGTGAATCCTATTAACTTTTAGTACTAAATGAATAACAGGAAATTAACATAGTTTCAATTGTAATTATATACTAAAATGCCCAATAATATAACAATTTAACGGTCATATTATACTATTTCCTTTAAAAATATTATTTCAAAATATTGTCCCTTATGTGATTATTTTCATCACATTTAATTGTCTTTTAGTATTTTTCTATATCTTTTTATCTATTATTCGATTTTCTTGATTATGGAATTTAATTGATTGTTTAAAACAACCTAGAAGCTAATCATTATTTTAATCTAATGTTTGAGTAAGGTGATTGTATTGTCTAGTTTAATGATTCTTTCTGATGAGGAACTAGTGGAAGTATACCATAAAGGGATATCCCTAAAATTAGATCCTCTATTCATTAAGTTGATTGAAAAGGAATTAATAAAAAGAGGAATCAAACTAAAAGTAAAAGTCAAGTTATGATCATGCTCACCCTATTATTTTCCTAGCATAGAAAGGAGAAAAGTTGATTTGCTGAAACAGGCTCACTATCTAGAAGACAAAATATTGTTTAATGAATATCAACCTCTCATTAATTCAAGTAATGATTCCATTTTTGCATTTGAGGCACTGATACGCTCCTCTCCCCCCGTCAATCCACTTATCATGTTTGAGATTGCTCGGAATGAAGGGTTTTTATACGAATTAGATACCTTTTGTATTGAGAATGCCATTAATCAATATCCACAATCCTATATCAAAAAGTATTTTTTATTTATCAATATTTTTCCATCGACGATTATACACCAGCATTTTGAAAAATTTATCCATCATCTCATCGAGAATTATCCCAATATTAATCAACATGTCATTTTTGAAATTAATGAAATTTCTCTTGAGGAATCCATTTGGGAAAAAGAAATCTTCTTAGAGCGGATGTCGATATTAAGATCACTTGGATTCAGAATTGCCCTTGATGATTTACAAATTGCCAGATCTTCTTTGCATAAGCTGGAAACCCTCTCTCCAGAGTATATTAAATTGGATCACACCCGCGCAAAAGATTTATCATTTTCGATTATTAGACAGGAGGTGGTTTCGTTTTTTCTTGAATTTACACATTCCAATATGAAATTAGTATTAGAAGGAATAGAAACAAAAGATGATTTAATAATGGCAAAACGTTTGGGAGTCCCTTTACTGCAAGGCTATTACATCTCTAAACCAAAGCGTCTGTAGTTTTGCCTCTTGAATTATTTACTATCACTTAATGGTTTTTAAAAGGGGTCCTTTTGGTGATGAATTTCACAGCTATTTTCAGAAATTTGAAAACGAAACTAATTTTCTCATTTTCCTTAGTCTTAATTATCCCATCCTTATCGATTGGAATACTAGCTTTCATTACCGCAAAAGATTCCGTGGAGAAAGAGATGATTTTTGGGTTTGAAAAAAATATAACCTTTTTAAACTCATCCATTGATGACACCTTAGAAAAGAAAATCCATGATACCACTTACTTTGCAAACATAATTCAGGCAAACGATTTGCTTGAAAAGCGCCAATTCAATCTGAAAGATCGATTGGACGAATACATACGATTGCACCCAGAGGCTCAAAGTATATCTGTTGGAACGAACAAGGGAACATATGCAGAAATGCCGCAAAAAAAGATGGAAGCCAACTATGATCCACGTGAGCGATTTTGGTATAAAGATGCCATGAATCAAAAAGGGAAAGCGGTGGTTTCGGAGCCTGAGGTTTCAGCTATCACAGGAGAATTAGTGATCACCATTTCTCGTGCTTTCGAGGACGGATCAGGCGTTGTTGCCATTTCACTTCCCTTAAGCTACATTCAAAAACAGGCTCAGCAAATTAAGATAGGAAAAAAAGGCTATGCCGTAATTTTAGACAGGAATAAAAAATACATTTCCCACCCTACCATTAAGGGAGGGACCGTTCCAAAGGAGGATTTTTACAACAAGCTATATGCGCATGATAAAGGAAAGTTTTCTTACACTTATCATGAGAAAGAGAAATTATTAAGCTATACGACGAATGAGTTAACGGGCTGGAAGCTTGGCGGAACCGTGGAAAAGACAGAAATCAAACAAAGCGCCTATCCTATTCTCAAAACTACCATCATCATTATTGTCTCTGCCATTATGCTGGGTGCGGCAGTAATTTATTTAATTATTAAATCCATCATAAAACCAATAAAAGAAATTAAAGAAAAAGCGATTACCGTTAGCAAAGGAGATTTGACCGAGCATATTGAGGTGAAATCGAAGGATGAAATCGGCCAATTGGCTTATGCTTTTAATGAGATGCAGCATAGTCTAAAGGGGCTTGTTCAAGAAGTGGAACAAAGTGCAGAGCAGGTTGCCTCCTCAGCGGAGGAATTATCGGCTAGTGCCGAGCAGACAAATGCAGCGACGGAACAAGTAGCTGCGTCTATTCAAGAAGTAGCAAACAGTGCCGAAAAGCAGACAAGCAGTGTAGAGAAAAGCGCCCAAACATTAGGCGAGGTTTCTAATGGAGTGATAGAAATTGCCGAAAGCTCCATGATGATTTCCAAACTAGCCAATAACACAACAACACAAGCAGAAGAAGGAGAAAAGGCTGTTGCAAATACGGTTCATCAAATGAATTCGATTCAAAAATCCGTTCAGGAATCAAATAGAATGATCTATTCACTTTATGAGCGTTCAAAAGAAGTGAATTCAATTCTGGATGTCATTACCCAAATCGCCGATCAAACAAATCTTCTCGCTTTAAACGCAGCAATTGAAGCGGCGAGAGCAGGCGAACAAGGCAAAGGATTTGCTGTTGTTGCAGATGAAGTCAGAAAACTGGCTGAGCAGTCTCAACACTCTGCTAAAGAAATTCATATGATCCTTCAAGGAATTCTCCAAGACACGGAAAATTCCGTTCAAATTATGGGGCATGTTAATGAGGCTGTTGAAGAAGGAGTCATTGTATCAAATAAAGCGATTGAAAAGTTTAGTCTAATCTCTCAAAGCGCCAAAGAAGTCCCTATTCAAATGCAAGAGGTTTCCAATCATTCCAAACAAATCTCAGCAGCCGTTCAAGAAATCACTTTAACGGCAAATGAAATAGCTGAATTAGCACAAGGAAACGCCTCTACCTCAGAGGAAGTGGCGGCATCTGCAGAGGAACAGCTGGCCGCAATGGAGGAAATTTCCGCATCGTCGCAATCCTTGTCTTCAAGAGCAGAAGAACTTAGGGGTTTGATCGCTAAATTTAAGTATTGAGGAGCCTTCTATAAATTTCTTGCTAAGGCTCTTTTCGTAAACTTTGTTGCTTTTGGAATAGATTTTTTTGCGGCTCATTCAGAAATTGCTGGATGAATTGCATGGTATTTGTGCGAGCGTTTCCTAGATATTGCGCGTATTTTTCTGAATTCACGAATAAAAAAGGCGTTCGCGAATAAATTGGCTGTTTTCGCGAATAAATTTTAAAAGTTGCGAATAAACTTTGAATTTTCGCGAATAGACTTCATTTTTCGCGAATAAGCAGATTCATGACTCTTTTTAAATAATATTGAGGCCTTATTTTCGCGAACATTTTTATCTTTTCGTGAGTAAAATCTATTTTTCGCGAATAACCTTATTTTTTCGCGAGCATTTCCTAGATACCGCGCGTATTTTTCTGAATTAGCGAATAAAAAAGGCGTTCGCGAATAAATTGGCTGTTTTCGCGAATAAATTTTAAAAGTTGCGAATAAACTTTGAATTTTCGCGAATAAACTTCATTTATCGCGAATAAGCAGATTCATGCCTCTTTTTAAATAATATTGAGGCCTTATTTTCGCGAACATTTTTATCTTTTCGCGAGTAAAATCTATTTTTCGCGAATAACCTTATTTTTTCGCGAGCATTTCCTAGATACCGCGCGTATTTTTCTGAATTAGCGAATAAAAAAGGCGTTCGCGAATAAATTGGCTGTTTTCGCGAATAAAAATTTTAAAAGTTGCGAATAAACTTTGAATTTTCGCGAATAAACTTCATTTTTCGCGAATAAGCAGATTCATGACTCTTTTTAAAGATGACGTAAAATAGTTTGTGTAAGAAAAATCATAGACAAAAAAAAGAAGACAAAGTACTCTCGGTTTGTCCAGAACCTTAATGAGAGGAGACTTTGTCTTATGTCTAACACTAATATACCTCAATT
>NZ_JBHKFI010000026.1:0-53919 GCF_042263505.1 Cytobacillus sp. Hz8
ATTAGGCACGCCGCCAGCGTTCGTCCTGAGCCAGGATCAAACTCTCCGAAAAAGAGTAAGATTAGCTCTTAATTTTAAAAATAGAATTAACGTTGACGTATGGTTTGTTTAGTTTTCAAAGAGCAATATCAAAACAACTTTTATAATATAGCATTTCATTTCAAGATTGTCAACAGTTCTGCCGATGTTCCTTAAAAGAAACATTACTGCAAAAAACAGACGTTCATCTTACCAACGTAAAATATAAACTGTCAATTTCTATATTAATTTAAAAGAATAATATTCTACTATCACTCAATTAACTGTGCTATATCAATTCGACAAAATGTATATTACCATCAAAACCATTTCTATTTCAAGCTATTTTTTAAAGAAATATTATTAAAAATATTTGCAATCCTCCTAAAATGTTTTGGCTTCAAACCATAACTCAAAAAAAATCAACCATCTAAAATTCAGAATGGTTGACTTTTGACATAGACTTTTTAAATATCTAATCCAATTGAGATATATTTCACTTCTAAAAATTCTTCAATTCCATAGTGTCCACCTTCTCTTCCAAGGCCGCTTTCCTTAAAACCGCCAAATGGAGCTTGAACTGTTGAAGGTAGAGCATCATTTAAACCAATTATTCCATATTCCAAACCTTCAGTAATTCGAAAAGAACGACTTAGGTTTTCGGTATAAACATAGGCTGCTAAACCGTAGTTAGAGTTATTCGCTCGCATAATTACTTCCTCTTCGGTCTTAAAAGTGGAAATTGGCGCGATTGGACCGAAAATTTCATCTTTCATACATTGCATATCATCATTTACACGATCAAGAATAACAGGTGAATAAAAATAGCCTTCTTCTGTATCAGGTTTTTTTCCTTTAAAAACCACCTTCGCGCCATTTTTTAAGGCGTCTTTCATTAAGAATTCTACCTTTTCAATAGCTGATTGGTCGATTAGCGGACCAATATCCACGCCTTCTTCGAGACCATTTCCAACCTTAACCTTCTCAAGTTCCTTTTGAAAGATTTCGATGAATTCCTCTACTACTGATTCTTGCACATAAATTCGATTCGTACAAATACATGTTTGACCAGCATTGCGGAATTTTGATTGAATCAAACCTTCTGCAGCTTTTTGCAAATTTGCATCATCCATGACAATAAATGGTGCATTTCCACCTAATTCTAATGATACCTTTTTTACTGTATCTGCTGCACCCTTCATTAAAGTCTTTCCTACTTCAGTAGATCCTGTAAAAGTAAGCTTTGTTACTCTACTGTCTTTCAACCATGTTTCACCGATTTCAGAGGATCTACCAGTTACAATATTTAGAACTCCTGCTGGAATACCTGCCTCTTCTGCAAGTTCAGCCATCTTCAAAGCTGTTAGCGGTGTTTGATTAGCTGGTTTAACCACTGCCGTACAGCCAGCGGCTAAAGCTGGTGCAACCTTTCTCGTTATCATCGCAGCTGGAAAATTCCATGGGGTTATGGCAGCAATAACTCCAATCGGTTCCTTCCTTACTAGAATTCTTTTATTTGGATGGGAGGCAGGAATCGTTTCTCCGTAGATTCGTTTTCCTTCTTCAGCAAACCAGGAAATAAATCCATTCGCATAAGAAATCTCACCAGCAGCTTCCTTTAATGGCTTTCCTTGTTCAATGGTCATGACCTTAGCAAGCTCTAATTTATTTTCTTCAATTAGATAATGCCATTTCATTAAAATATGATAACGTTCTTCTGCCGTTTTCTTAGACCATGTTTGAAAAGCACGATGCGCTGCATCAACTGCCTTAATAGCTTCAAATTCACCACCTGTAGGAACTGCGCCAATAATTTCATTCGTTGCAGGATTTACAATTTCCGTAAATACTTCATGATCACTGCCAACCCATTCCCCATCGATATACATAGGATAAATCTGATATTTTTCTTTTACATTACTCATCTATTTCATCCCCTACTGATTTTGAAGAGCCAAAGCGGCTTCAATCGCTTCCTCGAGAATATTTAGACCTTCCTCAAGCTGTTCATCTGTAATAACTAAAGGCATTAGCACGCGAATCACATTGCTGTAAATTCCTGCATTTAAAAGAAGTAATCCTCTTTCATTAGCTTCTTTAATGATTTTTCCAACAATTTGTTTATTCGGTGTTTTATCCAATCGATTCGTGACAAATTCCATTGCGCACATCGCGCCAAGCCCACGGACATCCCCGATCTGTTCAAATTTTTCCGCAAGCTGAGACATTTTTTCCCTTACTCTTACACCAAGGTACTCCGCACGATTATTGAGCCCTTCTTCTTCAATAATGTCTAAAACAGCTAATGCCGCCTTACATCCTAATGGACTTCCTGAATAGGTTCCTCCAATTTCACCAACATCAACTGATTCCATTATATCTTTTCTACCAATGACTCCACTGATTGGAACTCCTGCTCCCAATGATTTTGAAATGGTCATTAAATCAGGAACCACATCAAAATGTTCTATCGCAAAATATTTACCAGTTCTGGCGAAACCAGTTTGAATTTCATCTGCCACAAATATTATCCCGTATTGCTTACAAATCTCTCTGACGGCTACCACAAATTCCTTATCAGGAACAATAAATCCCCCTTCACCTTGAACAGGTTCCATCACAACGGCAGCAATTGTTTCTGGTGCTACTTCTGCAAGTAAAAATTGCTCAAATTGCTCAATTGTAAATTGAATATACTGATTCTCACTCATTCCTTCAGGTCTACGGTATACGTATGGATATGGCGCCTTATACACTTCAGGTGCAAACGGACCAAAGCCAAATTTATATGGTTTTACTTTGCTCGTCATCGTCATTGTCATAAGAGTTCTTCCATGGAATCCTCTTGTGAAAGAAATAATTCCTTGACGCTTAGTATACTTTCTGGCAATTTTAACCGCATTTTCAACAGCTTCCGCTCCACTGTTGAAAAAAGCTACCTGCTTTGAAAAAGATCCAGGTGCTAATTCAGCTAGTCTTTCAGCTAGCTCTATATAAGAATTATACATCATCACATTGAAACTAGTATGAATAAACTGCTCAGCTTGCTCTTGAATGGCCTGCACGACCTTGGGATGCGAATGTCCCACATTTAGGGTTCCAATAGCACCAGCAAAATCAATATAAGTATTTCCATCAACATCTTCAACAATGGCACCCTCAGCTTTTTTTACAAATGATGTACAATTATTGCTGATTCCCTTTGGAACAATAGCGTTTCTTCTTTCAAGTAGACTTTTAGAAATTGGACCTGGAATTTCTGTTAATTGCTTTACAAATTTCTTAGTATCCATTTGACACCACCCCTTTTCTTTAACTTATGATTCCTATTTGTCTAATTGTGCTAGAACCTCTTTAAAGGTTTTAATGACTGTATCAACTTCTTCATAGCTGATTGTAAGAGATGGTTCCACTCTAATTGTTTTTGAATTAATTAAAGTACCTGCTACTAAAACTCCACGATCAAACATACCTTTAGAGACCTCATAGCCAATTTCGTCTTGGTGAAATTCGATTCCAATCATTAGTCCCTTGCCTCTTATATCAAGGACCGTATCTTCATGTCCAACCGCAGCCTCTCTTAAGCCATTTAAGAAGTATTCTCCTACTTGAGCAGCACGTTCAGGAAGTTTTTCTTCAATTAAAACACCAATCGTCGCTATGGCTGCAGCGCATGCCAGCGGATTTCCGCCAAAGGTAGTTGTGTGCATGAATGGATTTTCAAACCAACTTTTGAAAACTTCCTCTTTAGCCACAACAGCCCCAGCTGGCATTACTCCCCCTCCAAATGCTTTGGCAAGACAAATAATATCTGGCACAACATCATATAGTTCAGAAGCAAACATTTTTCCTGTTCGACCCATACCCGTTTGAACTTCATCAAGAATCAACAATGCACCATATTCATTACAAAGAGCTCTTACTTCCTTCAAATAATTATCTGGTGGAAGAATAATTCCACCTTCCCCTTGAATTGGCTCTAGAATAACAGCTGCTACATCCTCTCCTACTAAGGAACAAGTTTCAAAAGTCTTTCTCATCATATCAATGTCTCCGAAAGGCACATGACGAAAACCTGGAATTAATGGTAAAAACGGTTTGCGGAACATTCCTTTTGCTGTACCCGATAATGAACCCAAGCTTTTTCCATGAAAAGCTCGTGTCGTTGAGATAAATGTAGTCCGTTCACTATACATTTTAGCTAGCTTTAATGCTGCCTCCACACTCTCAGTCCCGCTGTTAGTAAAAAATGAATATTTCAAATCACCTGGTGTAATATCCGCTAGAATTTTTGCGAGCATAGCGCGAAGCGGGTCGAGTAAATCCTGACTATGCAGTGCTTGGCGATTTAATTGATCCGTAACAGCTTTTACAACCTTGGGATTACGATGACCAACATTATAAATTCCAAAACCTCCAAGGCAGTCAATATATTGCTTCCCATTTACATCAGTAAAACATGAACCCCCATCTGACCATTCCACTGCAGCAAATTGAGTATCCTTTGTTACCGTTTTACGATAATCCAAAAACCCTGGATTCACATGCTCACGAAATCCTTCTACTGTTTGTTGAGTAATCCATTTTGCATCTTCTTCTGTCACTTGCTCTTTTTCTATTAAACTTAAAACCTTATGAATATAATCCGTCACATCTGTTTTTTCCGTTGTTGGTACTACCTCTTTATTCAAATCAATACTCATCCTAATCACTCCTATTCATTTTTGTTTGCGAACCAACCAATAGGTTCAACTTGTAAATTGATATTTATTTGCTTAATTTCTTGAAATTCCTCTAAACCAAATGTTCCTAAGCTTCGTCCAATTCCACTCTGCTTGTATCCTCCCCATGGTGCCTCGTTATAAGTTGGGTGGTAAGCGTTAATCCAGGTGATGCCTGCC
Source organism: Cytobacillus sp. Hz8 (assembly GCF_042263505.1). Classification (NCBI taxonomy): domain Bacteria; kingdom Bacillati; phylum Bacillota; class Bacilli; order Caryophanales; family Bacillaceae; genus Cytobacillus; species Cytobacillus sp. Hz8. The sequence continues at coordinate 4,920 of NZ_JBHKFI010000026.1, forward strand.
CGTAATTTTTTGATAACCCTTAAAGCCTTTGCCCCATCATTAGTAAATACCGCACCCGCAAGTCCATAATCGGTATCATTAGCAAGCTTAATAGCTTCTTCTTCATCCTTGAACTTTTGAATCACCACAACCGGTCCAAAGATTTCCTCTTGGACAATTCTCATGTCCTGCTGCACATCAACAAAAACGGTCGGCTCTACGAAATATCCGGTTTCCAAACCATTTGAAACAATTCGATTGCCACCTGCGGCAATTTTCGCACCTTCTTGTTGACCAATTTCAATATACTTAAGTACTTTTTCTAGATGCTGTTGACTTACAAGAGGGCCCATTTCAGAATCCGGATCATTACCAGGTCCCACCTTAATTTCATTAGCTCGTTCCACAAATTGGTTTACAAACTCATCATAAACACTCTCTTCAACGAGAATTCTTGATCCGGCTGAACAAACCTGCCCCGCTCCGGAATAGATTCCAAATAACGCATAGTCTACAGATGTTTCTAAATCTGAATCAGCAAAAATGATATTGGGAGATTTCCCTCCTAACTCAAGAGATACCTTCTTCATCGTGTCTGCTGCCATCTTCATAATATGTTTTCCTGTTTTGGTCCCTCCGGTAAATGAGACCATATCAACTTTGGAACTGGCAGCAATCTCATGCCCGACAACTGGACCAGCGCCAAATACCATATTGGCTACTCCTTTTGGAATTCCAACCTCATCCATAATTTCAAAGAGTTTTTTTGGAGTTACAGGCGTAATTTCTGATGGCTTAAAAACAATTGTGTTACCAGCGGCAAGTGCAGGTGCAATTTTCCAAACACTCATAAGAAGGGGATAATTCCAAGGGACAATTAATCCACATACACCAATTGGCTCTCGAACGACCATCGCTTGCATCGGATCTGCAACATGATAGGTTTGGCCATCTGGTTTTGTAATAAGACCTGCATAATAACGAAAACACGCTGCTGCATCTAAAATATCGTATCCTGCTTCTCTTAATGTCTTTCCGTTATCCAGAGTTTCAAGTCTCGTTAATTCTTCTTGATTTTCTTCAATTTTGCCGGCGATTTTAAATAAGTAGGAGGCTCTTTCAACAGCAGGTAAATCCGACCAAATCCCCTCATCAAAAGTTTTTCTTGCAACATCGATTGCTTCTCTGGCATCTTTAATGGTTCCTTCAGGTGCGTACGCGATCACTTCCCCATTTGCCGGATTTACAATTGGGCGTTTTTCATGATTACTTGATTCTTTCCATTCCCCATTTATATACATTTGTAGCTCAATCATTGCGTAAACCCTCCTTATTTAACTTCATAAATTATTAGATGCAAAAATCATGCCAACTAATCAACCCCATGTAAGCAGAAAGATACTCATAATCATCGGCCATTAATCTATTCAGATTTGCATAGGGTATTTATTTTTGCATAGTGAGAAAAGAAGAAAAAAGCTAATTTCCCCCAAAATGGAGAAAATCAGCTTTTTAATATAAGGAAAAACCATCCGCAATTTTCTTTTCACTCAATATTTTTTGATATTTTCTACTGACTGATGACTGACTAATTCCTAATGCTTTCGCTGCTTTTGTCGTTGTTTTGTATTGCTTCATCGCAAGAAGAATTAATTGCTCCTCGACGTGTTCCATTGCTTCCTGCAATGGAATTACTCTTGTAATAACTGGTTTGGATTTTTTTATATCATACCCGAGTGACAGAAATTGACTCACAAATTCCGCATCGATCGTTTTTGATTCTGCCGAAACAACTAATCTTTCTATAATATTTTGCAGTTCCCGAACATTTCCTGGCCAAGAATAAAATTCTAGTACATTGATGGCATCTGGAGTTAGGTGATAGTTTTTATTGTATCTTTCATTTAATTGTTGTAAAAAGTGAAAGGCTAGAACGGAAATATCTTCTGTACGTTCTCTTAATGGCGGTATATAAAGTGGTATAACATTTAACCTGTAAAATAGATCCTCACGGAAATTTCCGTTTTCGACCATCTTTTCCAAGCTCTTATTTGTTGCAGCAATAATTTGGACGTTTACTTTAATCGGGGTTGCACTTCCAATTGGAATCACTTCATGCTCCTGTAATACCCTGAGTAATTTTACTTGCAAATGAAGGGGAAGTTCTCCAATTTCATCTAAAAATAACACTCCTCCATCAGCCTGTTGAAAATATCCTTCCTTTCCGTTTTTATTTGCACCTGTAAATGAACCTTTTGTATATCCAAATAGCTCACTTTCTAATAAATTTTCTGGGATAGCTCCACAATTCAAGCTAATAAATGGTTTATTCGCTCTTCTTCCCAATTGATGAATTGCCTGGGCAATGACTTCCTTTCCTACTCCTGATTCTCCATTAATGAGTACCGTTGAAGAGAAATCAGCAATTTTTTTCGCTTGATTGATAATATGTTCCATCTTGGAACTGCGGTAAATCAATTTTTTCGTCAATTCCGATTGATATTTAAACGTATCAAGCTCTTTTTTATATTGTTCTGAGATTTTTTTCATCTCCTTAAGCTCCGTTTTTAAACGTGCTGTTTCTGTAATATCTCTTGATGCAATAATGATCCGTTCTAATTCGTTTTTTTCATTAAATACCGGATTCCCGACAGCCAGAATCTTCCTTCCATAATTCGTTACCTGTACGATGGAAACCTTCTTTTTCTTTTCTAATACTAACCGAGTAACCGACGGGGAAAATAATCCCTCATCCTCGAGTTTCAAAATGTTTTTCCCAATCAGTTCCTTTAAATCCACATTCCAGAAACCAGGAATAATATTATCACTAAACCGCATCAATTCACCCTTATGGTTTACAACTAGAATTTCATCATAGATACTCGATAAAATAGCATTTAAATCCTTATTCAAATTTTTTATATTCTCAATTTCTAAAGCCATTTCTTCAACCATAGGCAAATCTTGAACAATAATCACCATTCCTTCTACTTCATTCATAAAATTGATAATTGGGCTGTAATCAACAAGAATCCCCATTTCATCTGTTATTTGGACAGTATTAAGAATGGTATTACCAGAGGAAAAAACTGTATTGACATGATGACAATTAAAAATATCCTCAGCCTTCTTGTTGAATATCCTTTCATGGGACGACTTTATCATCTTAAGACCAGCATCATTATAATTAATAATCCGTTTATCCTTATCGACGACAAACATTCCCATCGGAATTGAGGCAAGAATAATTTTCAACAGATTCCCACTCGTATTTTCCTGCTTGAATAATTCTGCCAAGACATCTTCCCTTCGAATATATCCAGCAAAGTTAAAATCTTGGCTTTTAACAATCGCAATCGGTTCCCCTATAATTTGAAACAGGGCTGGGAAAGTAATGTTATTGGATAATTGACATAAACTTTCAATTTCTCTTGAATGTTCCAAAAGAGTCTTTAAAATTATTTTTTGGGTTTGAACATTCCCTTGGACTATTTCATTAATATGTACGTAAGCAAACAGGCGATTTTGTTTCTTTAGAAATAAAAAAGGATCCTTTAATTTTTCTATTGATATGACTTCATCCTCTCCCATTTCATCGATGACTAACTCTACCATTCCTCTGATTTTTTCCTTTTTTACTGAAAACATATCTCAAGCCATCCCCTTTGTTCCCTTAGCATCCTCATAAATATATTTTATATAATATTTTTTCAAAAGTCTAAAAACTCTATTTACTTTTCTCGACAAAAACCTACATATCCACACAAAAAGGAGATGAACACTCATCTCCTTTTCCCATTTATTTCAATATTGTTCTTGTAATGCCGAGGATTGCAGCACCATTTTGAAAAAGTCCTGAAACTCTTGGATATCATCCTCCTCAATATCCAAAGCCCTTGCCCAGTTTTGTTCGATAGAGATATCATCGGTACAAAGTAATACCATTCTTCCACTTTGAAGTGAAGTTACCATGGCCTTACCTAAAAAATAATTTGAATAAGTAATCGAGAGATCATAACGATGATTTTGCGTTAAAATACAGTAATAATGAACTGATTGTTTTTCATTTAGTTCTGATATAATTTCAAATTTCATTTAGTCATCTCCTCTTTTTAAAAATTAAAATTTCACCCATCCTCGTAAGCGTGATGCTTCGGCTATTTTTTGAATGCCTTCGATATATGCAGCAATTTTCATATTGACACGATATTTTTTCGCGGTATTGAAAACTTTGAGAAAACTAGTAGTCATTTTCTCTTTTAAACGTTCTTCTACCTCTTTCTCAGTCCAGTAATATCCTTGATTATTTTGGCACCATTCAAAGTAGGAAACGATAACCCCGCCTGAATTGGCGAGTATATCTGGAACGACCATGATTTTCTTTTCATTTAAAATTTGGATTGCTTCCTTTGTTGTTGGTCCGTTTGCAGCCTCAACGACTATTTTGCATTGTAATCTTTCAGCATTAAACTTTGTGATTACCCCACCAATCGCTGCCGGAATCAAAATATCACATTCCTTTTCCAATAATTCCTGATTAGAAATGGAATTTCTAAATAAATTTGAGACTACTCCAAATGAGTCTCTGCGGTCTAATAAATATGGGATGTCAAGGCCTTCTGGGTTATATACCGCCCCAACAACATCTGATATGCCGACAACTTTAGCACCATTTTCATGTAAGTACTGAGCAAGATAACTGCCGACATTTCCAAAGCCTTGAATAATGACCCTCATCCCTTCCATTGGAAGCTTTTGCAATTGGCTGATGAGTTGAATTGTATAGAAGACACCTAATGAAGTAGCAGTTTCCCTTCCTTTTGATCCCCCTAATAACAATGGTTTTCCAGTAATAAATCCTGGAGAATCAAATTCTCGAATATGATCATATTCATCTAGCATCCAAGCCATAATTTGCGAATTGGTATACATATCAGGAGCTGGGATATCCTTGGTTGGACCCACAACTTGACTAACCGCTCTAACATAACCCCTGCTTAGTCTTTCTAATTCATCCATACTCATTTGTCTTGGATCACAGACAATTCCTCCCTTTGCTCCGCCATAAGGAAGATCGGTGATTCCACATTTCAAGCTCATCCATCCCGCCAATGCCTTTACCTCTTCCGGTGTAACATCCGGATGAAAACGAATTCCTCCCTTAGTAGGGCCAGTTGCATCATTATGCTGCGCACGATAACCAATAAATGTTTTTGTCGTACCATCATCCATTTTGATTGGAATATTTACTTCCAGAAACCTCATTGGATTTTTCAAAAAATCATAAACTTCAGAAGGATATCTCAAAATTTGGATTGCCTCCTGTAAAATTTCCTGAAATTCTTTAAGGGGACTTTGCTCCTCTTTTCCCTTCTTCAATGAAGTACTCTTAACAATAGATGAATTTGTCGACATAATTAACACCTCTTTTATTCATTGTTATTTATAATAAATGCATTTTTCATGCCAAAGAAGGCAAATCACCATTTTTCTTGAGGTAACTCAAAATCATAATCTTGATTTTAAATTTTTATAACCCTTCCATATGTACATTTGCATGGGTTATTCATTTTTGCATGAGAACCATCAATATCCAAAAAAAGAACACATTCATCTTTTAAAATGTGTTCCAAAAATCTAATATGTAGTTCTTATCACATTTGTATTTCTTCCATCTCATATTGAGGAGGGGCTTCTTTAAACGCTTTAGTTATATAAATCAGATAGAAGAATCCTAACATAAACCAAATTAACCCCATTGTTAATGAGCTGCCTTCAATATTTATCCAGAGAATAGCAACAGCAAAGGCACCGAGTAATGGCATTACTAAATAGTTAAAAAATCCTTTTACTGTCTTATGTTGTTTTTCACGAATGACAAAATGACTGATTACTGACACATTGACAAAGGTGAAGGCCATTAGGGCACCGAAATTAATTAAAGACGTCGCAGTCACTAAATCTAAAAAAATCGCCGTTAAAGATACAATTCCTACGATGAAGACATTAATAGATGGAGTTTTGTATTTAGGATGAATGTAACCAAACCATTTGTCCGGAAACACATTGTCTCGACCCATAACATAGAGTAATCTTGAAACACTTGCATGTGAAGCAAGTCCTGAAGCAAGCGTATTTACGAATGTTGTACAAAGAAAAATAGATTGAAATAATTTTCCACCAACGTAAAGGGCAATTTCCGGTAAAGCCGCCTCAGAATCTTTAAATCTAGAAATATCAGGAAAAAAGGATTGAATAAAATAAGAAGTTGCAATAAAGATGACACCACCCCATAAAGCTGTTAAGAAAATGGCCTTTGGAATGGTTTTTACTGCATTTGGGGTCTCTTCCGATAAAGTTGTAACTGCATCAAATCCTAAGAAGGAAAAACAAAGAATGGTCGCCCCAGTAATCAAAGTCGAAGCCTGTAAACCATCATGGAAAAATGGCTGAATGCTAAATACTTGGCCCGTACCTTCACCACTATTAAGCCCTTTAATAACAAGAATTATGAAAACAACCATAATAGATAACTGGATTAGAACAAATAGCGTATTAAAATTGGCTAAAATATTAACACTTCGCAAATTCAAAAATGTAACTAATCCAACAAATAAGATGACCCAAATCCAAGAGGGAACAGAGGGAAATAAAGCATGTAAATAAATTCTACATAATAAAGCATTAACCATTGGCAAAAATAAATAATCAAGCAAGGATGACCAACCAACTAAAAATCCCAAATGACTATTAACTGCCTTTTGAGTATACGTATAAGCAGATCCCGCTGTTGGATAGACCTTCACCAGTTTTCCGTAACTTGATGCTGTGAACAGCATACAAATTAATGCAATAACATATGCCGTTGGGACATGTCCTCCTGTTTCACCAGACACAATCCCAAAGGTGTCAAACACCACCATTGGCGTCATATAAGCCAAACCCATCATGACGATTTGCCACAACTTTAGTGACCGATTTAATTGTGCTCCATTTTTCACCTATCATTCCTCCTATTATCTTTTTCTTTTAAACCGGCATTGCTTTAATCTTTTTCGCCTCCAACTTTTTAACTTCAATATATTTAATCTATTTGCAACTTTTATGCCAATTCACCCATATTTTTGTATTTCAACTAAAAAAGTGTAAATTTTCAGTAAATAATTTATTAATCTATTTCTTTTTTCATTAACACTATTTCAAAAAAAATATTCAAATATTCACTGCTGCATAGATTATTCAGTTTCACATATATCATCAGAAAATCTTACATAAGTCCTAGGATAATTGCGGAAAATCATTTATGATTAAAATAATTTTCAAACTTTTACTTTTCTAAAATCATTCCATTCTCAATTATCATTTTTCACAAAAACTTGAACTTTTACTTCTTGACCAAATTAAATAGCAGATACTCATATAGCAAGCAAGGATCATTTTCCTAGTTTGCTATATTTTTTTACTATATTAATTGTAATTATATAGAAATTTTTTTAAAAAATAGGAGGATTATCTTAGTAGAAGTCAGAATATAAAGAATATTAAGATGAATGACTATTCATTTTTTCATCTTAATAGGCATTTTATTAAAAACATGGGGGTAGAATGTATGAAATCATTACATTTGTTTTTGGCTGAGCTTGCCAAAATCAAAGAGAAGAAAGGAGTGCTGATATCTGTTATTGCTGTTTTGCTCATCCCAGTTGTGTATGCGGCCATTATCTTATCTCCAAGATGGGGTCCGTATGATCATCTCGACAATCTTCCAGTCGCAGTTGTCAATGAAGACAAGGGAGCAGCCTCTGGTGAAGAACAAATTAATGTTGGGAACGATTTAGTCACCGATTTAAAGAAGAGTAACTCATTAGGTTGGGATTTTGTCTCGAAAGAAGAAGCAAAGCAGGGCTTGAAGGACATGAAATATTACCTCGTAATCGAAATTCCCGAAAACTTCTCGCAAAATATTACGACGGTCTTAGATTCATCACCCAAAAAAGCTGAGCTTAAATTTACTCAAAATGAAGGTTTACATTTCATGGCAGCCCAAGTTACAAATAATGCCATGAATCAGCTTCGAGAACAGCTAGCTAATCAAGTTACAGAAACATATGCCAAAAATATCTTCTCACAACTTGGTGGTGTGGCAAATGGATTTAAAGAAGCGGCTGATGGATCTGAGCAAATCTACAATGGTTCTACAAAACTCAAAGATGGAACTTCCCAAATTTTAACCTCGCTAAATGAAAAATCAGATGATATTGGAACACTTGCTGAAGGCTCAAAAGAGCTTAAGGCAGGAACAGGTGAATTATTATCTAATATAACATCAAAGCAAGGAGATATTGCCAAACTTGCTGCTGGATCAACTGAATTAAAAGGTGGCACAGGTGAAATGCTTGAAAATCTGAAAGAAAAATCAAATAGCATTTCACAATTGGCAAACGGAGCAAAATCATTAGAAAAAGGTGCTAAAGGTTTAAGTAGTGGCTCAGATCAAGTACTTGATGGATTAAAACGAGCTCAAGTTGGAAGTTCTCAAATAAATGGTGGATTATCACAATTAGCACCTGGAACAAAGAGCCTTGCCGATGGTACTGGAAATGCTGAAGAGGGAGCGAAGCAATTAGCAGCACTTGCAAATGGTATTAATGACGGAATTGCTCAACTTGCCAATCACCCTTTATTAAAGGATAACCCTGATGTCAAAAAACTGCTTGCTTATAGCGCTCAGCTTTCTAGTGGCATGGATAATTTATCAACTAATATGACCTCATTAAAGGATGGAGCGAAAAAAATCGATGGAGGAATCCAACAGCTAGCTCCTGGTGCACAAACATTAGACGCAGGGATTAAAGATCTCGTCATTGGGCAAACACAGTTAAACGATGGAGCGAAACAATTAGCAAAAGGTGCAAGCCAAGTTTCCAGTGGGAATGCTACTGTTGAAACCGGTTGGAAGTCACTTACAGCTGGGGCCGCTAAACTTTACACGGGTTCAACCCAAGTCAGCGAAGGAAATCAATCTGTAAACAATGGATGGAAACAATTATCTGCTGGTGCTTCAAAAATTGATGATGGTATGGGGCAAGTCAGTTATGGAAATCAATCTGTTAGAGTCGGCTGGTCCACATTAACGGACGGAGTTAAACAAGTAGATCATGGGCTGTTTGACTTAAAAACAGGCAGCAATGAATTAGCTTCTGGCTTAAAGGATGGGGCCGAGCAAACAAGTCAATTAAAACCTAATGAGGATAACATGACGATGTTTGCAACACCTGTGGAATTTAAAGGAGATGTTATTCATAAATATCCATTCTACAGAGATTCCAATGCTCCTTATATTTTATCTCTTGCCTTATTTGTTGGAATTATCATTATGTCTTTTGTTGTGGAATTCCAAAAACCTGCTTTATTACCTGCATCTAGTTTTTCGTGGTTCTCCGGTAAATTGATGAATCTAGCATTACTAGCTATCGTTCAAGGCATAATTATTTCATTATTTTCCTTAATCTTTCTAAAACTCGAAGTTGAAAGCGCTTTATTATTTGTGCTATTCTCCATTGGCGTAAGCTTAACATTTCTAATGATTGTCTTCTTCTTTGTCACAATTGGTGGGAACATTGGTAGATTTATTATGTTAGCCTTTATTGTTCTCCAATTATCAACTACTGGTTCAAGTCTTCCAATCGAAATGTTGCCAGAAAATCTGCGCCAATTAAGTACGTATTTACCTTTAACCTACTCAATTGAAGGGTTTAGAAATATTATTACATTGGGGAATTTTAGTATTGTATGGTCGAATATCGCTGTCTTAATAGGATATTTGGTGATCTCAGCAATATTAGCCTACATTGTATTCATCTTTAAATTTAAACGACAGTCTCCTAAAACAGAATAACTTCCCAAAATTTGAAAAACCGCTATTATTAGCGGTTTTTCTTGATATATAACAGGTATTACTCAACTTCCCCTTCCCAAGCAAGCATTCCACCGAGCATATTAATGACCTTATATCCCTGACCTTCTAAAAATTGTGTGGCAAGTGCGCTTCTTCCACCAGAATGACAGACAATCGTATATTCCTTTGACTTATCTAATTCATGTAATCGAAATTCAAGTAAACCTAATGGTATATTTTCTGCCACGGGAATTTTCCCTGTAGCCACTTCTTCTACCTCACGAACATCGATAATATTTAATCTTTTTCCTTCATTAATTAAGTTTTCAACCTCTTTTGCCGTTACTTGTTTCATCATCATATCCCCCTATAAGTTTGCTCTTATACCCCTTAAGGTATTAATATAACAAAATAAAAAGGTGGTGACAACAACCTCGCCTTTTCCCACCAGTTATAAAAATTTCTTTTTCCTAAATGCATTAAAACAACCTTAATGATTGTTGTTACTTTAGAACATCCTTACAATCTCTTAACGAAGTTTAGAATTGCTTGCTTTTCGCTTCATTCAAGCAATTTGAATGAGCCCCTCATTCGAACTCTATGGTCTTTCAATTTATTCAATTAAGAGGCGTGCACCTGTTTATTCGCGAAAATTGAATTTTTTTTCGCGAACGTCCTTTTTATTCGCGAGTTCGGAAAAATACTCGCGACTTCTATGAAATGTGAGCGAAAAATTCAGTTTGTTCGCGAAATGATTGATTTATGCGCGAAAGCTCCTTTTTTATTCTCAAATCCATCACAATGCCCTTCATTTCATCCAAAGTTGTTCCAACTTATTTAATGTAAAAGCAACAACCAAAATAAATTACCTGCTTTTTACAAGAAGATTAACAGCTTCCTTCACTATTTCTTCTGTTTGATGATCTCCATGCTCTTCTGCATTCCTCACACAATGAATTAGATTGGAGCTAACGATAACCCCGATCGTACGATCAATGGCACTTCTTGTTGCAGACAACTGGGTAATAATATCCTTGCAATCCTTTTCTTCTTCCATCATCCGTAATATCCCGCGCAATTGACCTTCAATTCGTTTTACGCGGTTTTTCATTTTTACATCATATTCCAACATATTCCCTCCTTCTAGATTCTTTCACCTGATTATATTCATCATCATATACCCCCATCGGTATTTATGTCAATTAAAATATAAATAAAAAAAGATAACTAAACTTTCTCATCGCATGCTGTTTGATTCTATTATGGTGAAAACGAAATGCCATTATTCTAAAAAGAAAAAACAGGAGATCCCCCTGTTTTTTCTATCATTATAGATACTTCCGATGAATGCTCTTTCCATCATAGGTGAATAACATAACCTTCCCTTCAATCACAGTTTCGAGATGAACTCCTCTGCCCCATAATTGATAAATATAAGGAAGGACCTTTTCTAAATATTTCACATCCAGTTCAATTTCTTCGAACGAATGTTTTAGATATAATTCTCCATTTTTTTGATAATCTCCATCGTTCACAGTAATATATGGAAAACCGCCGTTAACTCTCATGCTGACTAGCTGATCTCTTACCTGTTCCCATGCTTTATCCACAATTTTATAATCCTTGCCCTGTTTTTGAAATAAGTACATATCTTCCCGATAAACTAAATCCTTCGTTAAATAATTACGAAGAAAGGAAATATCCGATTCAATTTCACGGACTTCAAAGATTTTTTCTCGACCGGAATTTGGTTTTACTCCATGTTTTTTCATTTCTTCAGTCGGATTATTATACCTTTCTTCAATATCTTCAATAATCTTTAGACCTAAATAATATGGGTTAATCCCTGTACGAGAAGGCTGAACAACTCCTGCATTCAGTTTTGCAAATTCTATTGATTCCGATGAGGTTAATTCCATCTCACGCAGAATTCTTTGATGCCAATAAGACGCCCAGCCTTCATTCATAATTTTTGTCTCAAGCTGTGGCCAGAAATACAGCATTTCTTCACGCATCATGGTTAATATATCCCGCTGCCAATCCGCTAATTCACGACTATAAAATTCAATAAATAATAACACATCCTTTTCTGGATGCGGCGGAAATTTTTTCACCTTTCTTCTTCTTTCCCGTTTTGCTTGATGATCCGATTCATCTAAATTCCAAAGTTCATCATATGGAGTGGATTGTACGGATTCTTCCTCCTCGTATTGGTCATCCTCCAAGCTCCATGAAAGCTTAGGCCTCATCAAGGATGGATCGATATGTTCTTCAATCGCGAGCACAGCATCCAGAAACGTCTCTACCTCCTGTTTTCCATATTCAATCTCATATTTTCGAATCCGTTCTGCCGTTGCTGCCATACTTTCCACCATATCTCGTTTCGTATTTTGAAAACGAACATTATTTTTGAAAAAATCACAATGGGCCAAAACGTGGGCAACAATTAATTTATTTTGAATGAGCGAGTTTGAATCAAGAAGAAAGGCGTAACATGGATTGGAATTAATCACAAGCTCATATATTTTGGATAATCCAAGATCATAATGAATTTTCATCTTATGAAATTGTTTTCCAAAACTCCAATGGCTAAATCTGGTGGGCATGCCATAAGCGCCAAATGTATAAATAATGTCTGCAGGGCAAATTTCATATCTCATCGGATAATAATCTAATCCAAAATGATCAGCAATTTCGGTAATTTCCTCGATAGCACGCTGTAGAGCATTCGGATTTTCTTTAGGCATTAGCATCTTCCCCCTTTTTGTTCTTATCACAATGTATGAGGGCAAAGAGAAAATGATGAATTATGAAGTTAGAAGTTGTTTCTTTTTTCAACAAAATGAAAAGAAGGATGACATCTCAACCTTCTTTTGTATCTTTTCTTCTTATTTTTCCTGCTCTTCTATTGAAAGGTTTAACAACTTTTGATTATTTAGATTATGAATAATTTTTACGATCACAAATTTCGGCTTCTTATTTTCAAGTACCTCAAAACGAAAAGAGTCCATTACTTCTGTAGCTGAAACCTTTTGTCTCCCCATGTATTGATATTCCACTACTTCTTTACCAGGATAATCCTCTTTGACAACTGAAATCGCAATTCTTCCGTATTTTTCATAATCGGTTTTTTGTGCATGCCCATTCCCTGATTGAAAAATTAAAAAGATACTAATGACAATAGATAATAAAATGGAAATCCTTTTCATCATGTCCTCCTAGTTTTATTTTGATATTAGCTTTGAGGCTTCTTCAATTAAAAGTATCCCCACATACTGATTGCGCTTCCATTCTTCTTCAAAGTAGGTTAATGGGGGATTTGTTTCTTTCGTATAAGGACAAATTTCAATCGTCATAGCTGGAAGATGAAAGGTTGTAATAAACCAATCCGTATATCCAGCACCTGTTGCTATCTTTGGTGGCTGACTCAAACGGTATTGAGTTGACTGCGCAATCTTTTCCGCAATTTTTCGATCTCTTTCGAAATTCTTGCCATTTTTATAGTTCCAAAATATTTCTCTCCCAGCGGAATGATAAGCCACGGCAATCGTAGGTTTTATTTTTTTCGTAAATTTAGTAATCGCTACCGTTTCCTTTGCCGCCAGTGGTTTTTTCCCTTTATAAAATTGATAAAAAGGAGTCTTAGGTCCACTATCAAGTTCCTTCCACCCGACTGGATATTGTCGATTTAAATCTATTCCTTTTGCATTTGCCTTCCATCTTGAAAAATTAGATGACCCATCATTCATTCTTTTTAGCAGCCAGCGTCGAAAAAAGGAAAATTCATCTAATCCATTTTGCTGAATCATAACTCCATCTGGATTTAACATGGGAACAAACCAAATCGAAACTTGATCAAGAAGTTGAAGAGAATTTCCCCCGTATTCGTCTCCTTGCTCATAGGTTTTAGCGTATTCTTCAATCATTTTCATTAAGATAGAGGTTGTGAGCCACTCTCTTCCATGATGAGCCCCAATCATCAAAATATTTTGCTCTCCTTTTCCAAGCCTTACTGCCCAAATATTTCTTCCATAGTGAGAAATTCCAATTGATTTCACCTGAATATGCTTACCATATTTAGATTGTAATTGGTTAAGGTCTGTTTCTAATTGAGAAAATGAATAGATTTGATTGGGATTAACCAATTCCCCTTTAGTAGGAGTTGGTATAGTTAAAAGAAATAAAAGAACAAGCAAGAAATAACACTTTTTCATCACATACCTCATTTATCCCACACTTAACGGACATTTTGACTCCCACTTCAAGATTCTGAGAATACGAAGAAGATAAGTGGGAGATCAACTGTCCGTAAAGGACTGATAAGAGAAATAAGATTTTTCTTTGAACTTCAGCCCTTAGAAAAATCAATCAGGCTTTGCGTGACTAACCATCAGTGGGGGATGAATGACAGACTAAAAGTGCGACGTCAATCGCAACGTCTGCACACTTCACGTCCTGTGCGTCGAAAACCCCCAACTGATGGAAGTTTCACTTTATACCTTCTTTTGCGCTTTTAATATTGCTTATTTTGGGCCATTTTATTCTGGAAATAACTGAGAACATGATTAAATCAAGAAGACCAACATTTACTGTATGTTTTTTTTAAAATTCCTCATATACTATTTTCAACTCCTTAAAAAGGAGGAGAAAACAAAAATGAATAAAATGGATTATGATCGAGCTTTGTATTATACACATAGATCTGAATGGGACAATTTATTAATTCTCATGGTACGAACAAAAGACCATTTTCTTTCAAAAAAAATAGAGCATTTCCTGCATGCCTATAATTTTGAAAAAGACTATTCTGTCATTGAAAAAAGTTTATATTCTCTACTACGATACATTGACCATGCAAATGAATCATCAGAAGATGAACTGGAAGAGACCATATATTGCCACACAACTTAACACAAAGAATTCCACTAATGAAAAAAAACACGGCGCTAGCGCCGTGTTTTTTCATTAAATAAAGTGAAACTTCCATCAGTGGGGGTTTTCTTCATCCCCCACTGATGGTTAGTTGAACCAATCACGCTCATAACGCCACGTCCTGTGGCTTCGCCTGACTAGGACATCCTGTCCGTCGTCGGACCTTTACGGGCAGTTGATCCCCCACCTATCTTCTTTGCATACGCAGAATCTTGAGGTAGGGGTCTTACTGCCCGTTAAGGCGGGATAAATAGGATGAATGAAGTTATTTTGAAATATTCTTTAGCCTTAATTGGATTTCATCTATAAATTGATTTTCAATCATTTGTAATGATTGCCTGCTACTATCCAACGAGTCGCTTTGAACACTAAAATAAAATTTCACTTTAGGCTCTGTACCCGATGGTCGAATACAAATCCAAGCTCCATCTTCAAGGAAATATTTAATTACATTTGATTTTGGTAAATGAATTTCCTCCCAATCATTTCCTTTGGTCAGACGTTTACTTGTGAAATAATCCTCACTTTGAATAATGCTCTTTTCCCCTAACATTTCTAAAGGATGATCGCGAAATGACGCCAATAATTTTTCAATTTGTTCAGCCCCTTCTTTTCCTTTTAAAGTTAAAAAACGCTGACCCTCTTGATAATATCCATATCGGGCAAAAATAGACATCAGTGCTTCATACAAGGACATTCCGTTTAATTTATAATAAGCACAGGCTTCAGTAGCCAGCAATGCTGCTTGAATCGCGTCCTTATCTCTTGCGAAATCTTTAATTAAATAACCATAGCTCTCCTCATAGCCAAAAAGAAATGAATACTCACCAGACTGTTCAAACTCCTTAATTTTTTCTGCAATAAATTTAAAACCCGTCAATACATCTTCTGTTCTAATATCATAGGAAGAAGCAATCACTCGGCCTAACTCGGATGTGACAATCGTTTTTAGCATGACCCCGTTCGTTGGAAGCGTACCCTTTTGTTGCTTCTGCGTTAATAGATAATGGAGCAGCAAAGCACCCGTCTGATTCCCGGTTAACACAACATATTCGCCCTCATGATTCTTAACAGCGATACCCAGGCGATCCGCATCAGGATCTGTCGCAATTAATAAATCGGCTTGGACTTCCATTCCTTTTCTTATCGCAAGTTCAAATGCAGCATGCTCTTCTGGATTAGGACTTTTCACGGTTGAAAAATTAGGATCTGGCTTTGCTTGCTCAGAAACAACATGAACATGACGATAATTCAGAGCTTTCAGTCCATTTTTTAAAGGGGCATATCCTGTCCCATGTAACGGTGTAAAGACAATTTGAATATCTGATTGATTAGCCAAATCAGGATTCTCCGAAATGGATTTGAGCTTTTCAATATAGGCCTGATCAACTTCAGTCCCAATGATTTGGATCAATCCTTTTTCTCGTAAGCTCATATCATCTTTTACCTCAATTAAGAGCTCATCCTCTATTTCATTCACCATCGAAATAAGAACATCAGCTGCAAGAGGAGGAAATTGTCCACCATCTGACCCATATACCTTAAAACCATTGTATTCGGACGGATTATGACTTGCGGTTATCACAATTCCTGAAAAGGCATTTAATAAGCGAACCGCAAAAGATAATTCAGGAGTTGGTCTGAGTTCATCAAAAACATAGGTTTGAATTCCTTTTGTAGCCAATGTTTTGGCCGCTTCCATTGCAAATTCACGCGACTTGAAGCGGGAATCATAAGCGATTACAACTCCTCTAGCTTTTTCCTCTTTTCCAAAGGACTGTATGTAAGTTGCAAGTCCAGCCGAAGCTTTGCGAACTGTATAGATATTCATACGGTTTGTCCCTACACCTATTACCCCGCGCATGCCACCTGTGCCAAATTCCAAGTCCTTATAAAAAGCATCCTCAAGGAATTTTTCATCTGAGAGAAGAGATTCTAATTCCAATTTTAATTCTTTATCTAAATCATGAAATTGCTGCCATCTTTTCATTTTATTGATCCAAGCCATTGCTACTCCTCCTATTCCCATGTAATTTCTTTTCTATCTAATATATAAATTAAACGCTTAAAAAAGACATAGTTTGTCCGTAAGCGAATAGCTTATTACTATATTCCCTACAAAATCTGTGGTAATATATTTGAATAATGCAACTCTTTTTCTTAGTAATTATATAGGGATTACATAATTTTTAAAATAGATATTAATCCATAATCTGTATGAATTGTCAATTCTATAATAACTAAAAGGAGTCTAATATGAAACCATCAAATAAGGACAAGCGGGAAAATCTGCTCTTTTTGGCATGGGCAGCATCTGTGATTGCTATGTTTGGTAGCCTTTATTTTTCTGAAATTCGCCAATATGAGCCATGTGAACTTTGCTGGTATCAAAGAATTTTGATGTATCCATTCGTGGTGATTTTAGGAATTGCGGTTGTAAAGAAAGATTTCCGAATTTCTTTTTATTCGATGATTTTATCTTTGATTGGAGCATGTATTTCTTTATATCATTACTCACTCCAAAAAATATCCATACTGGCTGAATCCGCACCCGCATGTGGACGAGTTCCCTGCACCGGACAATATATTAATTGGTTTGGATTTGTCACCATTCCTTTTTTAGCACTAATCGCCTTTATGATCATTTTCATTTGCAGCCTGGTAATTTGGAGAAATTCGAGAGGAGAACAGTAGATGAAAAAAATCATTATCTTCCTTGCAGTCATTATTATACTATTTGCAACCGTTGGACTTTTAACGAAAATGCAAAAAGATGAAAAAGTGTCAGAAAAAAATCCATATGGAAAAGATAATTTACATCCCGAAACCGTCGATCAATTAGATGATCCTAATTATCAAAATCTTATTTTACCTGACGAGTTAGCAAAGAAATTAAAAGAAAAGAAAGATGTGACTGTCTATTTTTACAGTCCAACTTGTCCTCATTGTCAAAGAACTACTCCAGTTGTCGCACCTTTAACAAAAGAGATGGGGATTAATTTAGTTCAATACAATCTGCTAGAATTTGATCAAGGCTGGGATGACTATCACGTTGAGGAAACTCCAACTATTGTTCAATATAAAAATGGAAAAGAAACAGCAAGAATTATCGGTTACCACGAGAAAGCAGAATTTGAGAAGTGGTTTAATGAGCATAGTAAGTAAAAGAAACAAAAAAGGGTTGAACTCTAAAAACTATTTTTTAGAGTTCAACCCTGTTCTTTAGATTGATTTATTGGATACAATACTAATAGATAAAAACTAATTTTTTTCGTTTAAGTTGATTGAAGTGGAAGATCCGAAGACTTTTGAGGGAATACAGGGCAGGGGAGACTTCCCGTCACACCCACAGAAAGTGAAGCACATAGAACGGAAATCAGCAGACAATTTAATAGAACCAAACAAAAGGGGTATCCCTAAAGGTTATACTTTAGGGATACCCCTTTTGCTTCTTATATTAAAAGTTCATTATCTGCTTTTGTATAAATACTAAATGTACCATTTTTCACATGCCTTGAATCTAAGAATTGATGAAATTCAAAAGGAAATGATAATCCAAAATCATTAAGTATTTCAATATTTCGATAAAAAATCACTTCATACTTTTCTTTTTCATCACATGATAATAAAATGTATTTAATGGTTTCTAGGCTCGCAATGACCTGAAAAGCTTCCTTTAATGTTCCAAAATATTCAAAATGCCGAGTTGATGTTTGCAACACCTTTAAACGCTCAAATTCCTTAATATCTTCATCTGAAAAATAAAGGGGAAAAATACTTGTATAATATTCCTGAATAAGTTCTTTCACTTTATTCTCTTGATCTGGAGTAGATGCATAAACGACCTTCACTAACAAACCCACCCTTAAAAAGAATCCTTATATCATTTATATACCTTTTTATATAAAATAGAATAACATATATTACTAAAGAGAAACGGTGGTAAATATACCCACGACATAGACATATTTTTCTAATTAAATAGGTGGAATTCATTATAGACAAGTGAATGAAAAAAAAGGAGATTTAACCCGTGATTCATACAGAAAATAAAGGGGAATGGTTTGAACTAACTGTTCCAAAGAATTGGCAAGGGCATACGATTACAAAAGTTTTTAAAGAAATTTGGATGGCCCCCAAAAAGCAAATACACTATCTGAGAATGAACAAACAAGTCAGGCTTAATGGAGAATCGGCCAATTGGGAGCAAGAATTGAACGCTCACGACAAACTTCAAATACAACTTTTTATTGATATTCCAATGAATCTGGTGCCCTTTTATAAGGATTTGAATATAATATATGAAGATTCTCATCTTCTAGTTGTTAATAAACCTGCAAATATGAGTACCCATCCTAACTCCCCTGAGGAAACAGATTCACTTTCAAATGCAGTTGCCTATCATCTTTTAGCACAAGGAGAGGCTCGGAAAATAAAGCATATTCATAGGTTAGACAAAGATACAACAGGAGCAATTCTTTTTGCAAAACATGACCTTATGGGTTCAATGCTTGATGGCATGCTTGAAAAAAGAGAAATTAAACGAACGTACCTCGCATTAGTTCATGGACTATTGAAACAAAAGAAAGGAGAGATTCATCTTCCAATTGGTCGTGATCGTCATCATCCAACGAGAAGAAGAGTATCTCCAAGTGGGCAAGATGCCATTACTCATTTTGAAGTATTAAAAAAAGACATAAAGAAGAATACGACATTGATTAAATGTAGCCTTGATACCGGTAGGACACATCAAATTCGGGTTCATTTAAGTCATATTGGTCACCCATTGGTTGGGGACAATCTTTACGGGGGACAACCGATTTTCCTCCGACCAGCATTACACGCTGTAAAAATGGAATTTCTTCATCCTTTTACCATGGAAGAAATCGTTTGTCATGCCCCGTTTCTCGACGAACCACCTATTTTTCAAGAAATTGACCCTTATGATCTATAAGAAGAATCGATAGAAGAAAAAAAAGCAAACCAATCAGAAATGATGGGTTTGCTTTTTGATTTATATATAGCCTCTTTTGGATATGATTCGATCTATTATTCCCCTTTTGTTTCAATTGTCCAAAGGTATAAATTCCTTTGAACGATCTTCTTCTCCATCCTATTGTCCTAATAATATTATGGTGTGAACATGTCCGGGGCTAAAAATCTCGTTTCATATAATCAAAAAAATAAAGGCTCCTCCAAATCTAGACAGTTCCCTAATAATTTTTCCTTCATCCCTCCACTCCAAATATATGAATAAAAAAATGATAGGTCGCGACATTATCATAATTTTAATATAACTTCGATTATTATTATATAATTAAATTTAATACTATCTTTTACTAATTATAAATATTATGTGAACAATTTAACATTTTCCTAAAGAATGCGCTGTTTCCTCAAAGATTGTTGTTTTTTGAAAAAAACATTTTAATCTCTTATCGTAACATTTGATTCAGATTTAATTACTTTGGAGTTCATTCTAGCTATCCAAATAGCTCTTCATATAACGTCACCGAAAGAAAAGCTAACCTTTCTTCACAAAGGAGAGGCTAGCTTTTCTTATAGTTATTTTTATAGAGGTATTTCTGATTTGCTTACTTCAGGCACTTCCCCACTCATACTTTCCAAAAAGGCAACAAGTGCTGAAACCTCTTCATCGGTCAAATTTAGAGGCTGAATTAAGGAATCCTTGTTTGTGTCGTTTCCTCCTCCTTGATTATAATAGTTAACAACATCCTCCAACGTTGCCAAACTTCCATCATGCATATATGGTGCCGTATGAGCTACACCGCGCAAAGCAGGAGTTCTAATCTTCCCTTTATCTGCTTTATCATTCGTTACAGCAAAACGGCCGTCATCTCCAGTCATGCCTAAATTATGATAGCTATTATCAGACAAAGTTGCACCAGCATGACAGGAAATGCAATTTGCTTTGCCGGCAAATACTTTCATTCCTTCTTTCGCTTCATCAGAGATAGCATTATCATCACCTTTGAGATATTGGTCAAAAGCAGTATCCTTAATGACAATTGTTCTTTCAAATGAAGCTATGGCTTTAGCAATCGTATCCGCTGTAATCTTATCATCGAAAACATTTTTGAAATCACTTACATAAGCTGGTACACCATTTAATTCTTTAATTAGCTGGTCAAGATTTGAATTCATTTCATGCTCAGCCTGAATTGGTCCTAATGCTTGAGCTTCTAAACTATCAGCTCTACCATCCCAAAAATAGTCCTCGTAATATCCTGCATTGATAATGGTTGGACTGTTCCTTGGACCCTTAAATCCATTAAATCCAATGAACGTTTTTAAACCATCACCAAAAGCAGCTCCCGTTGCGTGACAGGATGCACAGCTTAATTTGTTATTTCCAGAAAGTCTTGGATCAAAAAACAGCTTATTCCCTAATTCAATCTTTTCATCTGTCAATGCATTATCATCTGGAATTGGCATATCTCCGAGCGGTGCAAATTTTGCCTTTGCTGCCTCCAAGTCTTTATCCGCTTTTTGATTATCTTGATTTGATGAGGTTTTATCTGAATTCCCACATGCACCAAGTAAAAATAGTCCTAAAATAACGGAAAATACTAGAATTAACTTTTTCAAAAGATCCCCCCCGTTTTGTTATTTCTGAACGTAGAAAGGCATTGTTGCAGTTAAATGAATTATTGTCGCGACATTTTCCTAATTCATCATAACTTTGATAATTATTATATAATTAAATTAAATATTATTTACAGATAATTACAACTATTTTGTGAACTTATTCATAAAATATCTTATTTAGTGTGGGAATATTCATAACGGGAATTCAATTCGTATAATTGTATAAAATACTTATTATCCTTAATTGGACTTTTTGTAAAGATTATGTAAAGTTTATGTAAAGTTTTCTTAAAACACTTTTCCTTTATAAGCATTTTCGTATACAATTTTCTTTGGTCTTTAAAGTCCTATCATTCTTTGGATAATTTATTGGGGGTAAAAAACATGGCTTTCAAGAAAAAGGATAAATTTTCTGGTCTATTGAGCAATATTGCGACCAATTTAAAAGAAGGGGCAAACTTCTTTGCTGACTATAAATTAAAAAATGTATCCGATCTTAAAACCTTTTCAGAAACAATGAAAGATTATGAACACAAAGGTGATTCTTTTGTTCATGAAATGATCAAAGAGTTAAATAATGCCTTTATCACTCCAATTGAACGTGAGGATATTTTACAGCTTACCATGAGTATGGACGATGTACTGGATGGTTTAGAGCACACTTCTGCATTATTTGAAATGTATAATATCACACAAGCAGATGAGTTTATGCTGAAATTTGTCGAAGCGATTCGCAACTGTACAAATGAAATTGAAACATCTGTTGAATTACTAAGCACAAAAAAACTGCAAAAAATTAGAGAAAATGCAATTAAAATTAAAGATTACGAATCAAAATGTGATGGCATTCAACGTCAATCCATTAAAAATCTATTTACTGTGGAAAAAGATCCGATTCGAATCATTCAGTATAAAGAAATATATGAAAGCTTGGAAGATATCGCGGATAGCTGCCAAGAAGTTGCAAACACCTTAGAATCAATTATCATGAAAAATGCATAAGGAGCCTAAGAAAAATGGATGCTTTATTAATTCTCACCTTGTTGATTGTGATAGGCGCCTTTGCATTTGATTTTATCAATGGGTTTCATGACACAGCTAATGCGATAGCAACTGCCGTATCGACCAAGGCTTTAAAACCAAGACATGCTATTATTTTGGCGGCAACAATGAACTTTCTCGGCGCTATGACGTTTACCGGTGTTGCTCAAACAATTACAAAAGATATTGTAGATCCTTTTACCTTACATAATGGATCTACCGTCATTTTAGCTGCACTTATTGCTGCTATACTATGGAACTTAATTACTTGGTATTTTGGCATACCATCCAGTTCTTCACATGCCATCATAGGTGCTATAGCCGGAGCAGCCATTGCTGCAGCTGGTTTTGGCGCATTAAACTACAAAGGATTTATCAAAATTATCGAAGCGCTAATCATTTCTCCCATTTTAGCTTTCGTTGCTGGATATATTGTCTATAGTATTTTTAAAATTATCTTTAAAAATCATAACCTATCCAAAACCAATCGAAATTTTCGTTTCTTCCAAATTGGAACAGCTGCTATTCAGGCATACACACATGGAACAAATGATGCCCAAAAGGCAATGGGTATTATCACAATGGCTTTAATTTCTAATAACTATATCCATACATCTGATATTCCTATATGGGTTCAAATTGGATGTGCGACTGCCATGGGATTTGGAACCTCAGTTGGTGGCTGGAAGATCATCAAAACCGTCGGTGGACAAATTATGAAAATTCGTCCAGTAAACGGGGTTGCAGCCGATTTAACTGGTGCCATGATTATATTTGGTGCTACCTTCATCCATTTACCAGTTAGTACAACCCATGTTATCTCATCTTCGATTTTAGGAGTTGGAGCTTCCCACCGCCTTAAAGGTGTCAAATGGGGTACTGCACAAAGAATGCTCATTACATGGGTTATAACACTTCCAATTTCTGCCTTTGTATCTGCGTTAATATATTTATTATTAAATTTATTATTTTAAATTTAAACTATTAGATAGTAAAAATAGGAAAGGTATCCAATTGGATACCTTTCCTATTTTTTTTAATATGCGGATAAAAAATGGAAAATTCCATTGTATTTTGGACATAAAATTGTTAAAATTACTATTCTAGAATAGGGAAAAATCGTTATTTCAATACTAACTTCTTTCTTGTTTCTCCTATAATTTACCAAATTATTTTATTTTGAATAATGGAATATATTTTAAAACATGCACTATTCTCTTTATTTCTAACATATCTACTATTTTTACTTTTCCTCAAACTATTGACCAACTATTTATTAGTAAATTAAAATTATTAACATATTCTAAAAAAATAAATTAGGGGGTTTACGATGGAAGCGACATTAAATGCTAAAGAGCAAGAAAAAGCCAGAAAAAAACATCCTCCTGGATTATATCTTCTTTTCTTTACAGAAATGTGGGAAAGATTTAGCTATTATGCCATGAGAGCAATTTTGGTATTATATTTAACTTCTTCCTTGATTGATGGCGGTTTAGCCATGAAGGAAGGCTTTGCCATGAGTCTATATGGATTCTTTACTGGTGCTGTTTACTTAACACCAATGGTGGGTGGATGGTTAACAGACCGGTACATTGGAAGAAGAAAAGCTATCACTATTGGTGGAGTTACGATGGCTCTTGGGAATATTGCATTATTTGCAAGTCAAACCCATTGGGCATTATACTTAGGTTTAGCACTTTTGATAATCGGAAATGGATTCTTTAAGCCAAATATTTCTACGATGGTCGGAGAGCTTTACGAAGAAAATGATCATCGCCGCGATGCAGCCTTCACCATTTTCTACATGGGTATTAACATCGGTGCCTTCTTCTCACCTCTTATTGTTGGACTATTCACTGAATTCCGCTATGGATTCCTAGTTGCTGCTTTAGGTATGATTATTGGACAATTACTCTTTAACTTATTAAGTAATCGTTATTTAGGTGATATTGGAATAGCTCCGGTTGGACAAGCAACGAAAGGAACTAATTCCACCGAATCAGCGAATCATCCGTTAACCAAAAAAGAAAAACAAAGAACAGCTGTTGTCATTATTATTACAGTTTTTGTTATTTTCTTTTGGGCAGGTTTCGAACAAGCAGGTAGCTCATTAACTCTATATACCGATCGTTTTGTTGATAGAAGCATTGGTAGCTGGACAGTACCTACTGCTTGGTTCCAATCTTTAAATCCATTATTTATTGTCATTCTAGCTCCAATACTTTCAGGATTATGGGTTAGACTAGCAAACAGCAAACGAGGAGACATTAAAGTACCAACTAAAATGGGACTAGGAATGATTTTTCTTGGTTTAGGTTACATGGTATTATTGATTGCTGTATTAAAAACGGGTAGTGATGAAGGCAATATTACCCTTAAAGCCAATATGATGGTCATTGTCATAACCTACTTATTGCACACATTCGGAGAACTAGTCTTATCTCCAATTGGTTTATCATTAGTTAGTAAAATTGCCCCTGTGAAGCTTGCATCTTTATTAATGGGTGTTTGGTTAGCAGGAAGTGGAATAGCTAATATTCTTGCAGGTCAATTAGCATCCGTCACTCAATCTCTAGGTTACTTTGAAGTATTTAGCCTAATTGGGATGATGGCAATTGTCTTAGGATTTATATTAGTCTTAATTTCCAGAAAATTAGTGAAGATGATGGAATAGAGAAAAGACTGACTCCAACGAGTCAGTCTTTTTCAGAATCTTATGGATTTCCATAAAAAAAAGAATAACTAGTGCTGCAATTCAGTCAGGTCAAAGTTACTCATGTTGATTCAAAAGTTATTATTAAAAATCCCCTATTTTCCCCCTTTCCACTCAATCCGTGCATTCTACCAATTTTCCCTTCATTCCAATTCCTCTTAGATAACCTATACTATTTTTTCCTAAATAAATAATAGCAGCGAACATAAATAGTCCACTGCTATTACAACAAGACCCGATAAAAAACCATCCCTTTAATATTATAGTTTTACTCTTTGCAGTCTTAACGCATTTAGTACAACAGACACAGAACTAAATGCCATTGCCGCACCTGCCAACCATGGGGCTAATAAACCGAAGGCAGCCACAGGGATTCCAATGGAATTATAGGCAAATGCCCAAAAAAGATTTTGTTTAATGTTGGTAATGGTTTTCTTACTCATATAAATGGCATCGGCTATACTATTTAAATCACCGCGAATTAAAGTAATATCTGCTGCCTCCATGGCTATATCGGTACCTGTTCCAATCGCCATCCCAATATCAGCTAATGCTAACGCCGGAGCATCATTGATGCCATCCCCAACCATTGCTACCTTTCTTCCTTGATTCTGCAGCTTTTTAACTTCCTCTGCCTTTCCTTCTGGTAAAACCTCAGCGATGACTGAATCAATACCGACTTTAGCTGCTATTGCCTGAGCTGTTTGGACATTATCTCCCGTTATCATGATAACCTCAAGCCCCATGTTTTTAAGTCGTTGCACTGCTTTCTTAGACGTATCCTTCACCGTATCAGCTACAGCAATGATTCCGGCATATAAACCATCAATCGCAACAAGCATCGCTGTTTTTCCTTCACTTTCTAGTGCAGACATCTCATTTAGTCCAACGCTTATGTCTATTCCCTTTTCTTTCATCAACCGCTTCGTGCCAACATAGATGAGCTTTTGATTGACTATTGCTTTAATACCGAAGCCCGTAATTGCTTCAAATTCCTCCGTTGCACTGAAATTGGCGCCTTTTTCCTTTATCCCTTCGACAATTGCCTGAGCCAACGGATGCTCCGATTGCTTTTCTGCAGATCCCACCAAACTAAGAAAATCTGTTTCATTTTGTCCTAGCGCAGGGATAATATCTGTTAATTTCGGTGCCCCATTGGTAACCGTTCCAGTTTTATCTAGAATGATCGTATTAATTCGATGCGTCAGTTCAAGATACTCTCCACCTTTAAAGAGAATTCCAAATTCTGCGGCACGGCCAGAGCCTGCCATAATGGAGGTTGGTGTAGCAAGTCCGAGTGCACAAGGACAAGCAATGACTAGAACGGCAATTAATTTTTCCAAGCTTTCCGCAAAATCCCCTGGTGTTACCCAAATGATCCAGATTAAAAAAACTAAAAGCGCAATTCCTACCACAATGGGTACGAAAATGCCGGAAATTTGATCAGCTAATCGTTGAATAGGCGCTTTTGAGCCTTGTGCATCCTCGACAACTTTTATTATCTGAGCTAAAGCTGTATCCTTTCCAACCTTTGTGGCCTTAATTTTCAAGAATCCATTCTTATTGATTGTTGCCCCAATCACAGAATCGCCAATCGTCTTATCAACTGGAATACTCTCACCAGTTAACATGGATTCATCAACTGCTGATCTTCCCTCAACAATCTTTCCATCAACCGGTACTTTTTCACCGGGTTTAATATGAACAATATCATCAACTTGTACCTGCTCAAGTGGAACTTCCATTTCTTTTCCTTCTCTTACTACAGTTGCTGTTTTGGCCTGTAATCCCATCAATTTTTTAATTGCATCAGAGGATCTTCCTTTTGCTTTTGCCTCAAATAGTTTCCCAAGAATGATTAAGGTTATTAAAACAGCACTCGTTTCAAAATATAAATCCACCATATGATGCATAGTTCCAATTGTTTGAATGGTTAAGTATAAGCTGTAAAAATAGGCAGCGGATGTCCCCAATGCCACTAAGACATCCATATTGGCACTTTTATTTTTCAATGCTTTATACGCTCCAACATAGAATTGCCTTCCTATCCAAAATTGTACAGGGGTGGCAAATGCAAACTGTACCCATGGATTCATTAATATATCTGGTAAATAAATAAAGGAAGTAAACTTAAAATGACTAACCATCGACCATAGTAATGGAAACGATAAAATCAATGAAAAAATAAACTTTCTTTTTTGATTCTGAATTTCCTTTTCCCGGTAATCAGCGATTTCTTGTTCTTTCCCAGCTTCTTTTCTACTTGCCTCATATCCGAGATTTTCTACCTTTTTAATCAACTGTTGAACATTTGTGCTCGATGGATCATATTCAACCGTTGCTTTCTCTAAAGCTAAATTCACATTTGCTTTAGATACTCCCTCAAGCTTTTTCAGTCCTTTTTCAATCCGCGTTGCACAAGCCGCACATGTCATGCCGATGATGTCTAATTCAACTTTTTCCGTGAATACATCATAACCAAGATCTCGTATTTTATTTTGAATCGCGGGAAGAGATGTCTTTTCAGGTTCATATGCTACGGTTGCTTTTTCTAATGCTAAATTCACATTTGCCTGAACAACTCCATCCATCCGCTTAAGACCTTTTTCAATTCTTGCTGCACAAGCCGCACAAGTCATACCTGTAATCTGTAGGCTTGCTTCCTTTGCTCCCTGGCTCATCTTTATCTCCCTTTCTATCGTGACTCCTAAGATGAAAGATTGAAATATAGGTTATTTCTTCTATATTTCCTTGTATCGTTAAAGAATATAAGAACTATATCGATGTTGGACTTGATAAATGACGTCGGAAAATTCACGTGATCATTCATCTGTGAATCTCTATACTATATTTTTATCATACCCCCTATAGGTATGCAATTATTTTGTGTAAAAAAATAAAATCGACACATTTCTCAGTTATTCAATTTCTTCCTAAGAAGGAAAGTTTCTTCTACAAGATCATATAGTTTTCAACAAAAAGACCAGCCATTCTCTAGAAAGAAATTGACTGGCCCTTCATTCCTTACTTAATTAAATTTTTTGTTTTATTTGTACAACTGTCCATCGCCATTAACACCGCTGATCGAAATCCATTCTTCTCTAATGAGGCAACCGCCTCAATGGTGGCTCCACCCGGAGTGCATACTTCATCCTTTAGCTCACCCGGATGCTTTTGTGTTTCTAGAACCATTTTTGCAGCTCCTAATACTGCCTGAGCGGCAAAAGTATAAGCCATGCTCCTTACCATTCCTTGTTTAACTGCGCCATCCGCTAATGCCTCAATAAACATGTATACATAAGCAGGAGAAGATCCACTTATAGCCGGGATTGCATCCATTAATCTTTCCTCAACAACCTCCACCTTTCCAAAGCACTCGAAGAGAGAGGAAACCATATCAATTTCATCCTTTGTAACAAATTGATTCGCGCAAATGGCACTCATCCCTTCTCTAACTAGGGATGGTGTATTAGGCATTGCTCGTATTAATTTCATTTCTTGCGCAAATGCCTGCTCAAGGTCATTTAAGGTTAAGCCAGCAGCGATCGTTACAACAATTGTGCTTGAATTTATTTCATTTTTTAGCTCTTGAATCACTTCAGCATGAAGGTTGGGCTTAACAGCCAAGATTAATATATCTGCCCAAGATGCCACTTCCATGTTGTTGGTCGATATCGATATATTCAATCGTTTCTTCACACTTTCAACAGTATCTTCCGTTTTAGCACTGGCTTTAATTTGTCTCGGCAGCCATTTTTCTGATTTAATAATCCCTTCAATCATAGCCTGTGCCATTTTCCCACAGCCAATAAATCCAATATTTTTTTTCACAAGTTCACTTCCTATAATCAGTCTAAAACTTATTATACAGAAATGAGCTAATTTAATGAGGAATTTTGTTTACTAACTTTCATTTACATTTTCATTCACTTACGATTTTTAACAATGGCATAACATCCATCATCTGTCTCTATTAACGATAACTAATTGGCATTTCTTTAATGGCATTTAACCATAATATATTTGTACGGCAAATGCCGACAAAATATAGGTAGGGGGTAGAGCAATGCAACAACAAATTAATAATAATCAATCAATGGCAAATATGACTTCAGAGAACATTTCACCTAATTTAAATCATGGTGCTCATGAAATTCTTGATATCCATGAAGTGCTCGGGGGAACCATTATTGCCTTAGATTCCTACCTCATGTTTGATCAACATGCTAAAGATCCGGTATTAAAGGATATGATTCAACGTCAGCGTCAATTTATTACCAATCAATACAACACACTAGTTGAAAGCTTTAAAACCGGAAAAGATCCTTCGCAACCAACGACGAGCTATAAAATGGCACAGTCAAATGATGTTATTTATGGATTAACTCCTTCTCAGCCAAAACATCCAGCCACATCCGTATCAGAAATTAGCGATGAGTGCATTTCTTCTCATATGTTAACAAGTATGAAAACCATCGCTGGAGATATGGCAAAAGTTGCTGGAGAAGTTAATAACCCTGTGGCAAGACGAGTACTTCAGGATAGCATTCCGAACTATCTTGAAATGGCATATGAAATTTTCTTGTATCAAAACAAGAATCGCTATTACCAAGTTCCACAATTCGATCAACAAGATGCAGTAGCCATGGTAAATACCTATGCCCAAGCTACAATGGGAATTCAGCAACAAAATCAAACAGCTATGCAGCATACAAATATACTTCAATAATTTCCACATAAAAAAGAGGATAATATGGTTTTGAAACCATATTATCCTCTCTATTTATGTTAATCGCTTAGGACTTTTTATGCGACGTATGAGATTATGACTTTTTGAGGAATTTCACTGTTATCATCTTGAGTTTTGATTCTTCCACAGGATGGAAGCTCATAGGAGAAATCTTTCACATTTTTAGGGACTACTCCCTCATCCTTTAGCTTCTCAAAAACCACTTGCATAGCGTCTTCTGTCTCAATTTGGCCAGATTCTTCCGAATGAAATCCATTTACACATGTTTCGACCACATCATCCATAATGTGTTCTTCCACAAAAACCATTTTCGCCCCTGCCATCTGCTCAACCTCGCGATTTTCCATTTCAATAATCGTGGTTATATTCATAATTTTCGCACCTCCCAATGTCAATTCCATTATATAGAATCTGTAAACACTTTGGAGATATTATTTATTATTTCGCATTTTCTTCAAATATTTTTGACAAAATTTCAAAATTTATCTTTTTATCTTTTCAAATGGAAATATTTTTTCTAAAATCTTTCAATACACATACAGAAAAAGAAGGAATCCCTCTATAAGATTCCTTCTATCCATTCTTTATGACCTGTAGATTCAAATTTATTTCATGATTTTCTCATCGCTTCAGGAATATAGACACAGAACGGTTCACTTTCTAAGTAATCCCCTGTAACGGCATAGGTTCTAGAACGAGACCCTCCACAAACGAAACGGAATTCACAAACTCCGCATTTTCCTTTATAAAGGTTAGGATTTCTAAGTTCTTTTAACACAGGAGATTCTCGATAGATCTCTGCAAGCGGTTTTTCTTTTACATTTCCCACTTTTATCGGCAATAGTCCACTTGGTAATACATCCCCTGTATGGGAAATGAATATAAAACCATTACCATCATTAACCCCTTTAGGCGCCCTCTTTAATCCATCAATGATAGATGCTTTATCTCTCGTAATCGTATCCTCGTAATGAATTTCTCCCTTTTCAATCAAATGTTCTCTTGCTTTTTGCTGGAGAACCACACGACGATAATGCTGTGCAGCAGTTGTTTTGATATCAAATGGAGCCGTTTTTCCTAATTCATAAAGCCATAAGAATACTTTTTCATGTTCCGCTGGTGTTAAACAATCTTTCATTTGACCTCGGCCAGTAGGAACTAATAAGAAAATATACCACATGATTGCTTTTAATTCTTTTACTAGCTCAGCCATTTGCTCTAGATATTCATAATTATAACGAGAAATAACCGTATTAATTTGCAAAGGCATTCCTAAATCGGTTAGGAATTTAATTTTTTCTACGGTTAAATCAAAAGATCCTGGAGTTCCTCTAAATTGATCATGAATTTCAGGCGTTGGTCCATCTAAGCTCAGGCCCCAACGAGATAATCCTACTTCTTTTGCCCGTATCATTCTTTCCTTTGTCACATTTGAGGTTGCACTTGGTGTCATGGAAACCCTCATGCCCTTTTTAACGGCATAATCGGCAAGGTCAAAAATATCCTCACGCAGCATACAATCTCCACCGCTAAATACAAGCATGGGATTATTCATTTCATAGATTTGATCAATTAACTGAATTCCTTGTTCATGGGTTAGTTCATCTGGATGTGGTTTTAATTGTGCATCTGCGCGACAATGAACACATTTAAGCTCACATGCCCTTGTGACTTCCCAAATAGCAATAAAAGGATTTTGATCATAATCCATCTTGCTTACGTGTGGATGGCCATGTGGATGAACCCCTTTTGATTTTAAATCATGCATACTTTTATCACCCAATCTCCAAAATATTTTGAGTCAAAAAAACGTCATCACTTAATGAAGTCCAACTTCTTTTCGTTATGTATGTTTTTTCCAGCTAAAAGAAGTCCTTAATTAAATTGTAAAGTTAATTTAATGAAAAATCTGTTTCAATAATGTGAAGAAATTAACACAATTTATTGATTCTTTTTTCATATTTTTGAAAGGTTAGATTGGAGCCTTTTGTTTTGTTGCAAGTCAATTTAAGAAACCATTCCTTCAAATCTATTTCACCACAGATATATATACGATCACACTGTAATATCAATAGATCAGATTCACAAAGCTAATATTCATTACCATTGTTAACAATGTGTATTTTACTAGTTCATTCATTCAAAAAAGATAGTAGGACAAACTAATCTTACTATCTCTAATCTTTGATAATCCTCATCTATAAGATAGATATGGTCATATAAGAACTGGTCTCACAAAGTTCTTATTATTCTTCTGCTTACTATTAAGCTAATAATAATATATCTTTATCCAATTTATTCAATAGATAGCCATTCAGGAAAGAGGATTCTTAATACATTCCATATATGATTGCAACAGGTTAATAAAGCTTGCTTATTACAAGATTGACATAATTTGGTTTACTTACTTCTTTGTTTCCCTTCGTATTACGGGTGCTATTTCTGTTGCCAATCGTTCAATATTTTCGGCGACTTTTTTAAAGGGCATACCACCTATATCCAACTGTGCAATAAACCTTTGATGACCAAACAGCTCGTATTGACTCAAGATTTTTTCGATAATCTGCTGGGAGCTTCCAACTAAAAGGGCTGTTTCTTTTCCTGTCATCTGCTCAAATTCAGCTCTTGAAAAAGCCGTATTTATCCCCTGGCGGCGATTAAGTTGGAGCCAATAATTTGAATGATAAGGATAATATTCTTCTATGGCCTGTTGATTCGTTTTTGAAATATAAACGTGCCCTGTCACTCCCACTTTCAAGTTTTCAAAATTATGACCGGATTGAGCAGCTGTAACGTGATATCGGTCTACAAGCGGTTTATATAAGCTCGGATCACCGCCAAGTATCGCTAATACTAGACCTGTACCTAATCTACCCGCTCGTTCAGCACTTTCCGAAGACCCACCGACACCTATCCAAACCGGGATTTTTTGTTGAACGGGACGTGGAGAAATTTCAGCATCCCTCAAGGAAGGACGATAGTGTCCATTCCAAATAACCACTTCCTCTTCATTTATTTTTAATAGAAGCTCCATGTGTTCTTCAAACAATTCATCATAATTCTTTGGGTCATATCCGAAAAGTGGGAACGATTCAAAAAAAGCCCCACGCCCGGCAATGATCTCAGCACGTCCATTTGACAACAAATCAAGTGTTGAAAAATCCTCGAATAAACGAACGGGGTCTATGGTGTTCAATACTGTTGTAGCACTTGTCAGTTTAATTTGTTTTGTCACTTGTGAAATTGCTGACAAAACAGTTGCTGGAGCAGAAACTGCGTAATCCAAACGATGATGCTCTCCTATTCCAAATACATCTAATCCAGCTTCATCTGCCATTTTTGCTGCTTTTATGATTTCATCAATACGCTGCTTAGAGCTAATGGTTTTACCTGTTTGTGGATCCGGGTATAAATCCGCTAATGAATAAATTCCAATTTCCATCCCGTTTTGTTCCCTAGCCTTCAATTTTCTCTCCTCCACATTCGTCTAAATTAGATTTTGTTTAATACTATTCATAAACATTTTTTAAAGGAACTGATTATTAGCTAAAAATTCTCACTTTTGTAAAAGGATTCTGAAAAATATACATAAGCTTCAAATTATGGATAGATTGTGTTTCCATTTATTAAGGAAAGGAGCAGATTAGTGATTAAAAAACAAATAAAACCGCAACAACACCTAGAAACCATCTGATGTTTATTTGCAAGAGTTTTAGTAAAAATTTAAAAGCTAAAGAGCCGTTATTATTTTCCCTCCATAAAAACTTGTTGCTTTGTTTAGCCATACTCAATAGTTAAATAAATTAGTATTACTATTTTTTATAGATTTCAAATAAAAAAAGAGATAGACTTTGCCTATCCCTTCATTCGTAAATCTATTAATCATAATTCCATAACCCAAGCTTGCCTTTTGCTGCAATTGGTTCATTCAACATTTTCACATCACATAATTTCCAAGCATATCGTCCTTTACGGTAATCACCAAAATGATATTCATTTCCTGATACCATCAATCCTTCATATAATAATGCTGAATCCTCCAAATCCTCTCTGACTTCAAAACAATTTACAATTTGGCACGTTGCAAGAATCATACCTAATGGCAAATCATGAGGAAGAATGAATCCATGTTTATGCAATACTTCTATAACGAGTGATTCTTGACAGGCCATTCGATCAATATTCTTACTCGCATGAATAGCCACTTCTCCGCGAAAATTAGTTTGCCAGGAACGAGTTTCAAAGCTTTTTTCTCCAAGAGCAATTAATGTTGCCCAAGGCTGCTTTACAGAAATGACTTTCATTTGTCCCTCTCCTTTTACATCTTGAATGACTGCCATAACATTTCCTTCACAAAAGACTATTTATTTACTATTATTAGAGCATAGTTATGGAAAGAATTTTTTCCAAATCGTTGCTCAAGAAAATCTGTTTAGCTCTAATAACTGAAAAACAACACCTTGATTAGGAATACAATTTTAGGTGTTTTGTTACTTTTTAATGAGGTGTTTATAAATGAATATCGTCGCATTAGATTTTGAAACCGCTAATTCAGCACGCTCTAGCGTTTGTTCCATCGGAATTGTAGAATATCAAAACGGTAAACTGATAGATGAATATTATTCCTTGGTTAAACCGAAAAAGCTTGTATTTTATTCCTATAATGTCTATGTTCATGGGATAACAGCAGAGGATGTTCAACATTCGCCTGAGTTTGATGAACTTTGGGATAATATCCAACCAAGACTGGAAAATAAGCTAGTTATTGCTCATAACGCCAGTTTTGATTTGAGTGTTCTACGCGGTGTTTTGGATGAATACAACATTCCCTATCCTACATTATCCTATAATTGTTCCGTCAATATTGCGAAAAAAACTTGGCCAGGACTATCAAGTTATAAATTAAATGTGATTTCCAGCTATTTAGGTATTACTTTTCAGCACCATCACGCACTAGAGGATGCACATGCAGCAGCACAGATTTATCTTAAAGCATATGAATTGATTGGTGCAACAAGCCATGAGGATTTACGAAAAAAATTATCCATTTCTCAAGGACAATTAGATAAAAATGGGTATACCCCTGCTCGGATAAACGCCAAAAAAATAAAATCAATCTGATCTTTCATTTTAAAAATCAGCAAATGATTGCTGATTTTTTTCTTTTTACCTGCTGAAGGGAATGTAACTTCACTTTGGTCATGATTGCTGATGTAAAAAAGAACAAGGGACATTATTTTTCCCTTGTTCTTTCATTTCCACTGTTTTTGCAGTGATTATTGTTTTTTCAAACAGATTTGATTTTTTCCCCTCATTAATGGGTTTCTGATTTGGACTCGATTGCTTTGGATTTCGCAAAAACTGTCCGAAAAAGCTACGAAAAGAGCCGCTATTTTTTCAATTGGCTATACTCTTCAACAATTCCATTAAATAATGAAGAGCTTGAATCTAATGTAGTATATTTGTTGATAGCAGCTTCAAGTCCTTCTTCTTTAATGGTATTCTGAACCTGAACGGCTTCTTCATCTCCTTGAAAATCATAACTAAGAGCAGCTGCTATTCCTTTTAATAGGAATTTCGGTTCTTCACCAATGACTTCAACATATTGCCTTGCTGGACTGACAAGGCGATCATTTGGTCCTAATTTGCGAATTGGAGAACGTGCTACCCTTGTCACCTCATCGACAATAAAGGAGTTTTGGAAGCGAGAAATAATTTTTTGAATATATTTTGCATGATCCTCTGGGTTAAAGCCATATTTTTTCACTAGGAAAGCTCCACTTTCCTTAAGAGCCCCCTCAACTAAGTCACGTACTTGTTGATTGTCCATCGCTTGGTTAATTGTCTCCATTCCAAAATGGTAGCCAAGATATGCAGCAAGGGCATGCCCGGTATTTACTGTAAATAACTTTCTTTCGATATATGGCACTAGCTCTGGGACATAAGTAATCCCTTCAATTTCCGGCTTTTCTCCAACGAGTTTGGTTTCTTCCACAACCCATTCATAAAAAGGTTCTACCTTAACCATTAGTTTATCCTCATTGACCTGATTCGGTACAATCCGGTCAACAGCGGAATCAGGAAAACCAAAACGCTCTGCAAATTGCTTTCTTTCTTCCTCAGTTAGTACTTCAAAAATTTTCTCTTTTAACAAGCTTGTTCCGCCAATCATATTTTCACAAGCGATGATATTTAGTGGTTTCTCAGATTGCTCTAGGCGCAAACGTAAACCATCTGCGATTAATCCAGCAATCATTGGAAGAATCGTTGGACCAATAGCTGTCGTAACAAGATCAGCTTCTGCAATTGCCTTAATAACCTCTTCAGGATTTAAGCGGCTATTAATCGCGCGAACATTTTTGATTGTCATCTCTTGTTGAGATGGCTCTGCAAGAACCACTCGATATTCTCTTTTTTCATTAAGAAGATTAACAATTTCTTCATTCACATCAATAAAACAAGTTTCATATCCTGAATGATATAATAAATTTCCAATAAATCCTCTGCCAATATTTCCTGCTCCAAAGTGTACAGCTAACATATTAGTTCACTCCTTCAAAAATTGAAATGACTTCTTCAGGTGATTTCGCAGAAACAAGCTTTTCGACATTCTCCACTTCTGATAAAACGATGGCAATTTTTGAAAGGATGTCTAAATGCTCGCCATCTTTACCAGCGATTCCAATCAGGATTTTGACAATATTTCCTGATCCAAAATCAACACCTTGAGGGACTTGGACAAAAGAAATTCCAGATGACTTTACTAAGTCCGCGGAGTCTTCTGTTCCATGAGGAATAGCGACAAAATTCCCCATATAAGTAGAAGTTAACTCTTCTCTTTCCATCATTTTTTGGATATATCCTAATTCTACATAGCCGTTTTCAACTAGGATATTACCCGTAAATTTTATTGCCTCTTCTTTAGTTGACAAAGCTACATTTAACTTAATATTCTCATTGACTAAAATACCCTTTGACATTTTATACACTCCTTATTTGTGCTAATTTTTCATTGAAAAATTGATCTAATCTTGATGTAAGTAAACTTTCTATTTGATCCCGATTATTAGATTGAAAAATAGCTGTACTCTCTTCACTTTCTATTAACAAAGTACTTAATTGACTTAATACTTCCAATCCTTTTTCGGGGAATACTAACGGTGATAAGAGCAGTGCTACATATTTCATATCTACAGCGCTTTCATCCATGCCGACAATAGTGATGGGTTCTTTTAAAACTCCAATAAGAAAACTCGGTTGTATCACATGAGAGGAGCGCGCATGATATAAAGCTAGTAGTGTGCCCGGGATTCCTAATCCACCAAGCTTTTCTCTATCCAAAAGGGCATTCACTACCTCTTCTGGTTGGTTAATCTTCTGATTATTCGATAGTTGTATGCAAAGTTTATGCAATATTTCTTTGATGGATTGAGTATCGCTTATCTCAACCAATTCGAAGCCTTCAAGAATCGTAGCAATTGTACCTGCATATTCATGGATACTTTTCATTTCTTCAATAAAGGTGGAGCGATCTTTTTTCTTGTTCTCATGATGTAAAGGAATCGAGAGCCTTTTTTCAGAACCATGTACCAGCTTATATTGATTAATATAGGACCGAATTCGGCCAACTTCCTCTGTAGTTAAAAACGGGCTCACTTCAATATAATCTACGGTCTCATCTGGAATGGGAATCGTAGAAATCACTAATTGATAGTCATGGTCTCCTTTCAGCCTATTAAATTCCATTAAGGAGACATTTTTGACTTGCGTTAGCTCTGGAAATTCCTTCTGTAATTTGGTTGCTAACAACTTCGATGTTCCAATACCACTAGAACAAATGACAAGTGTTTTGAGATTCTTTATTTCTCGGTTCCCCATCAAAGCGGCTCCAAAGTGCATGACGATGTACCCAATTTCCTCGTCCGGTATCTGAAATTCATGAAACACCTGTGTAATCGCTTCCTTTACGATGGTGAACAATTCAGTGTAATCTCGCTTAATTTTTTCTAACAAAGGATTACTGATGCCCATTTTATGTTTAATTCGATATACGGCTGGCTTTAAATGAAGCGTTAAGCCTTCAAATAATGAACGATTATCAGAAAGATCGATTCCTGTTCTTTTTCCGATATAATCAATCAGATTTTTCGTCTTAATCCCGACCTGGAGACTTGAATCCTCGATTAAGTATTCATGGTCATGCCTTAATTTTGCACCCTTTAAATGCATTGTAATGTATGCAATTTCAGTTTCAGGAATGGGTATCTGAAAAATTTTCTCCAGTTCCGAAACCATTCTTTCTGCAAATTTATATTCCTTAGATAGCTTTTGATCTTCTAGATATACGGAAGAAATCGTAATGCCCTCACCTTTTTGGATTCGCTCAAGAGCCAATGCCAAATGAACGACAAGGCCAATAAAAGCACTGTCAGCCATCGTAAAAGGCAATTCCTGGACAACAGATTCTACGATTTTTTCAACAATCACGAGCTTTCTTTTTTCAACAAGGCCCATCAATCGTTCCGAAATGGAATGAATTTGCTGTGTAGACCACTTCTGGATATTTTCTCTTGTAAGGGAGAGAATCTCGGATTCATCTAGGTATTCAGAGATCAGATTGCTCATAGCTCTCCTTTTTGCCCCTTCATCACCTTCGATTTCCACTCCATATCCTCGTTTACGAATGAGGGATAAACCATATGTTTTTAATCTCTCTTCCAGCTTTGTCAGGTCTGTACTGACCGTGGCAATGGTGACGTTAAGGTCATTGGCAAGACCAAGCAATTTCACCGGTCCATTTGTTTCAAGCAACTCACATAGGATAATCGTTTGCCGTTCATCAGGTGTATATTCATTATGGGAGAGATTAAACAAAAACATTTCCAATTCTCTTATTTTGCTTCGGTCTCCCGTAATATTAACACCGACACCCGATTTTTTTTCTAAAAATAAGTCATATTCCTTCAGAATATCATCTACGTTCTTTAAATCCCGATGAATCGTTCTCTCACTTACTCCAATTTGATCAGCAAGATGTTTCACTGTGGTTTGATCCATTTTAGATAGCAGGATTTCAAGAAGCTGTCGTTCTCTCGCGGATATATACAATTTCATCACTCCGTGTCAGGTAGTATCTAATCTTAGATTGTTGCAAAAACTTAAATTACATACTATCTAATAATTATATTAGAACTTGAAACCCACATATACAACAATACTTAAATGCTATTTAGTCAATGGAGTTGTTGACATTTTTTAAATAAGTCTCTTTAAATGTTAATGAATAAGCAAGCCTTTTCCTCTTAAAAGACTCAGGAAATCTCTTGAATTTATGTAAAAAAAGTAAAAACACTCTAATGAATCAGCCTATCAAATTAAAGAAGCCTAGATATTGCTCTAGGCTTCTTATTGATTTTCCTTTACTTTTTTAAAGAGTTCACTAACTCATCATACTTTGGACTATTTAAGAAGTTGTCTACAGAAATATGAGTAGCTTTAGGAAGTTTCGAAATCGCGCGGTCTGTTAAATCTTTATGGGTTACAACAACGTCGGCATCATCTGGAAGATTACTAATAGCTGTATTAATAACCGTTATATCCAAGCCTGCTTTTTGCACTTTATTTCTAAGGATTGAAGCACCCATTGCACTGGAACCCATCCCTGCATCACATGCAAAGACAATTTTCTTTACTTCGTTAGGGTTAATTGTATTTGTTTCAGTTTGCGCTAATACGGAAGAAACAGAGCTTTTCTTTCCTTTCATTTCTTCCATTTTCGTTGTTGCTTCTGAAAGATCTTCTTCAGTTGATTTACTTGTTTTTAAGATTAATGCTGCTACTAAGAATGAGACAATGGTTGCAACTAGTACACCTGCAAGTACTCCAAAGTAACCGCCTTTTGGCGTCATTGCTAGGTAAGCAAAGATACTTCCTGGTGATGGAGCTGCTACTAATCCGGCATTAAAGATTGAAAATGTAAATGTTCCGCTGACGCCCCCAGCCATAGTTGCAAGGAGAAGTTGAGGCTTCATTAGAATGTATGGGAAATAAATTTCATGAATACCACCAAAGAAATGAATAATGGCTGCACCAGGTGCTGTACTTTTAGCTGTTCCTTTGCCGAAAATCATGAATGCAAGTAATACACCAAGTCCAGGACCAGGGTTTGATTCTAACATGAACAGGATAGATTTTCCTGCATCTGAAGCTTGTTCTAATGCTAATGGAGTTAAAATACCATGGTTAATCGCATTATTTAAGAATAGGACTTTCGCGGGTTCAATGAAAACGTTTGCTAATGGTAAAATATGATGGTCTACAATAAATTGAACGCCTGATGCTAATACATTACTAATCGCTTCAACAACTGGGCCAATTCCCTTATAAGCAATTAGGGTTAACATACCACCAAGGATACCAGCAGAAAAGTTATTGACTAACATTTCAAAACCAGCTTTAATTTTTCCATGAACTAGTTTATCAAATCCTTTAATGACAACCCCACCGATAGGACCCATAATCATAGCTCCTAGGAACATTGGGATATCCGTTCCGACAATGACACCCATTGTGGCAATTGCACCAACTACTCCACCTCGGATATCATAGACCATTCTACCTCCTGTAAAAC
The DNA here is from genome assembly GCF_042263505.1 of Cytobacillus sp. Hz8. Taxonomy (NCBI): domain Bacteria; kingdom Bacillati; phylum Bacillota; class Bacilli; order Caryophanales; family Bacillaceae; genus Cytobacillus; species Cytobacillus sp. Hz8. The sequence continues at coordinate 45,472 of NZ_JBHKFI010000026.1, forward strand.
CTATTAATAATGGCAGTAAGAATTTGATCATCGGATCAACGAGAGTGGCTAAATCTTTATTAGGAATCCATCCGGTCGGAATAAATAGTGCTGTAATAAGACCCCAAGCAATAAATGCTCCAATATTTGGCATGACCATTCCGCTTAAAAAGCTACCAAATTTTTGCACTTTTACTTTAAAGCCCGATTTATTTTCAATTGTGTTATCCATATATCTTTTCTCCTTTCGTTTTTGTCTTACTTTATGATTTTATATTAAAGCGTTTTCATTTCATTATCCATCTTTACAAAAGTGTAATTTGTCAAAACGATTGTTGCCATTTTCTAAAAAAAGATCGTATGGGTTGACATTTGACCCTGGATACATATTATAAAAAGGGCTAAAATTGCGATAAAACACAGAGGGGACATTGCTAACAACTCTAGAATGGCGGCTAAAATTAAGGGGATTATATCTCTTATAATTACCACTTAAACTGAGGTTCCAAGTTTGGTTATCCGATTAGGTAGGTAATGAATCGGTACTTTTGTCGCATCATGTGCACAATCATTTTTTCCTTTTATTTCTGCTTTGTTGCTATAAGTGGTACTATGCCAAAAAAAGGGCCAGTTTCACTGCTTTTTAGCAGTTAAAACTGACCCCAAAGTATCATCATTCTATTGGATTATAGATTTGGATCGAAAATACCTTTTGCATGTCCTGCAATATCCGTTATTAATCCATTTCTTAACTGTTTTGCTTTTGTGATGGCATCTTTAGCTGTGTCATTACTATATTTGGTTAAATACTGATTAGCTTTTTGTTTGTCAGTCTTATAAAGTAATGTAGCTCTTTTTTCAACCAAATTTTGATTTGCAATTAATTGATTCTCGTATTTATTCCAATAGTTTTTCAATCCTACTCCTAGTGTATCTGGGCTTGTTGCAGCTAAAGCAGCTGGTGCACGGAAAGCCCAGTAAGCGGATTGATCATCATATTGGTCATTGCCAAGTTTATAAGCAGCTGGTGTGTCAGTTGCTCCTTGATAGAATGGCAAATAAACACTGTATTCAGGGTTTGCTAGGCTAAGCCACATAACATTGGCAATATCAGCCGGCATATTAGATCTTAGTTGAATAACATGGGATTCCACAGTACGGTCTACCCCAACAGCACGTTCATCTTTTCCTGTACTTGTTGAAGGATCATATGGAGTTCCTTCATAATGAGAGCCTAAGAATTTCATCACTTGTTTTGGTGTGATTTTCTGATCTGGAATCATAAATAATGGATAGCGCTTCAAATCTGCATTTTGGACTTTTGATGGAGTAAAAGTCTTTTGACCCCACCACTCCCGACGAGTATTGTATAATTGACCGATATCACCGTAAGCTAATGCGAAATCAAATGTCGAACTATTGTCATTGCTTGATACTAATCCATTTTCAACTGCATAAGAAACTAAAGTTTTAGAGCCCATGAAGTTTTTCGTATCGGATAAATTCACATTATCGATTCTTAATCCATTTGCCACAATTAGATATGCGTTATCAGGTACTCTTTCAGCAACCCATTGATGTCCTGATCCCATCTCTAAATACCAAATTTCATTCTTATCTGCAATGGCTAGACCATTTGCTTCAGTAGACCCATATTTTTCAATGTACTTTCCAAGTAATTCAGCTCCTTCATGAGCTGTTTTAGCGCGTGGTAAAACTAAAGATGGAATAACAGACTCAGTTACACCATTATCAACAAATGGATCAGATGCTATTGCTTTTTCATTTGCATCTGCACTGTTTGTAGCTGAAATAGCGACTCCGTATTCGTTTATTCCTACTTCTTCAAAAGGCCCATCTGAAGGATCCCAATCTGGAACAGCAATATACTTATAGGAAACACTAGGTTGATCTACTGTTAGTCCAGTTACAAATTTTTGCTGTTCCCCTACTTTATGTACCTTACGAGGGAATACCTTTACATGTTTTGCCCATGCACTTGATACATCCTCATTACGTGCAACCATAACTGAACCATCTGCAGTTGCTTTTTTTCCAGCAAAAACCGATGTGCAAGCGCTTGCAGGAAAAGCAAATCCTCCGACAATTAAGGCACTAATGGCTGCTGCTACACATGCTTTTTTCATACCATGCATCTTCATTTGCCTTCCTCCTCTATTATCTCTAAGTTCATCGTTATTCTAACATATTAAATTTAAATTGGAAGGGTTTTCATATTTTGTTCACATAGAAATACCTTGTCCAAAATCATTAAGCGAGAAGGAATAAATGATCCTTTTTTCTTTCTCGCTTATCTCCTTATTTTTCAGCACTTTTTAGGATTTTCTTCCCGTTTTTTCTCCCCAACTAAAAAATTATGCATTTAGAAAAAATCACTCTCTAGGATTGTTAAGTTTGAAATTATATCAGAATATTTTTTAAAATAGATATTTGTTCACATTCTCTTCATCAAAATAACAAAATTGATCTCGAATATGTGTCTTAATCTTTATTCTAAATGCCTTTATCTGAAATGGAAGTCTCTACTATATAATTATTTTTCAAATAATCCATAAATCTATTTAATAGAATATCTTGACAGAAATTTAATTTGGTTTACAATTGAGTAAACACTCAAATTTTCAGACTAATTGTAGGTGGATTTATTGATATCAAAAAAGGATAAGATTGCACAAACTGCATTGAAGCTTTTTACAGAACAGGGATTTAAAGCAACAACAACAAAAGAAATTGCATTAAAAAGTGGTGTAGCAGAAGGTCTTATATTCTATTATTTTAAAGATAAAACTGAACTACTTAATCATTTAATTCGTGAGTTTTCTTTTATTGGGTCAATGCGCAAGGAGATGAAGGAATTATCGGAAATGGATCCCATTCCGGCTTTAATTCAATTGGGACATCTATATTTCGATTTTTTATCTCGTAATAAAAGTTTCTTATCATTTATTTGGTCCCCCGAAATGATACAGAACAAAGATATAAATGTGAAGGTTATTGACCTTATTCATTCAATGTCTCAACAAATCAACATGCATCTGACAAGGGCTTCTTCTGGTTCTGTTGAAAAAGAGACAATTGAATTGGCAGCTTCAATGTTTCTTTCAACCTTATTAACGCATTTTTTAGTTGGAGAAAGAGCACCAGTTGAATTTCATCTAAAAAGTGACGACTATATTAAGAATGCAGTCACTTTAATATTAAAAGGACTTGATATTTCTGATTAAGCATACTTTTTTTGAACGATATTGAGTATTTACTCAGGAGGCGTATGACAAATAAAATTATTTTTCAAGGATTAGGACGATTTTTACCAAAGTGTATAAGGTTACCACTATTTGAAAGTCTTATGAAGAAATTCCAAAGGCAAAGCAAATTAGGTTACTGTTGCAAATAGATTCGTTAATTTCTACATAATGGATCCTTTATTATAAGTTACTGGTTTTAAGGTTGTAATACAGAATGATTAACGTAGAAAAAGAGTGTAAAGAGGTGTTAATAAATGAACAATATGCAAGTCATTATATGGCTTTTCCCTATACTTTTTATGTTCCATGATTTTGAAGAAATTATTTTTATGAGAGCATGGGTAAGTAATAATAAAAGTTATATAAGTGAAAGGTTTCCTACATTATCCAAAAAGTTACTACCTCATTTTGATCATATGACAACATCTGCTTTCGCTTTAGGGGTAGCTGAAGAATTCATTTTAATTAGCATCATTACTGTTGTTTCCTATATGACAAAATGGTATGACTTATGGATAGGTTCATTTATTGCTTTTACTTTACATTTATTCATACATTGTTTTCAAGCATTGATAGTAAGAAAATATATCCCTGTTATTGTTACAAGTATTATTTGTTTACCCATTTGTATTTATATTATTAAGCAAATCATACAGATATCTTCGTTATATACCATTATTTTGTATTCTATTTTGTGCTTTATTATTATGGTTATCAATATAGGCCTCATTCATAAGTTAATGGCTATATTTAGCCAATGGATAGTCCGATATGAACATAAACAGAAGTTTTGATAATGAACAATATTCTTAGGGTCCATAGGGACTACGGGGATAACCTAATCAATTAGAAACCTTAGTTATTAACCATATAAAAAATAAATTCATAAGATACTTTGTGACAAATAACTAAAAGGTGTGATTCAAATGATTAAGGAAGAAGTTCAAAAGCTGCTTAATAATTTAATTCAACTCGAAAATTTATCGTCTTCCATCTATTTAGCCATGTCTGCCGATGCGAATCGTAAAAACTATACTGGTATGGCACATTGGTTAAAGCTTCAGTCAGACGAAGAGCGAACACATATGTTAAAGCTTATTGATTACTTAGCAGGTAAAGATGGAATCGTACAAATACTTGAAATACCAGCACAACCTGCAGATTTTGGTACACCACTAGAAACTTTTGAGAAAGCGTTAGAACATGAACGTTTTGTAACAAACGCATACCGGCAAGCTTATGATTATATTACTCAAGTAGATTCTCAAACCCTGATTATTATTCTAGATTTTTTAAGGGAACAAATTGAAGAGGAAAATCAAACCTTAACCATTGTAGAGAGGTTAAAAATAGCAAAGGATAATCCATCTGCTTTATTGTTGTTAGATCAAGAGTTGGGGCAAAGGAAGAACGGTGGAGTTGTAGAAGCAAACGGATAAACTACTCCCTTAGTATTAATACATTCTTTTATAAACTCAATTCCGTTATGAACTCAGATACCAAATTTTTCGAAATCTTTGTTCAATAATATGGCCCTAAAATGAAAAATGGGAGTTATCCTTGTTCTAGGATAGCGTCCTTTAATAGAATAACTTTATTAACTCTTAACAGTTCCTTAATCGACATTTCCATTCAGTTGTTCTTTTCTTTTCATTATAAAAACTCCCCTTAAGATAACCATATCCAAACGGGTAAAACGGTGCAACTTTATTTTAAACTCACAATATGTTAAAGAATCACAAATTAGCCAAAGCGATCAGTGAAGTATCTTGGACACAATTTAGAACGATGCATGAGTACAAAGCAAAATGGTACGATAAATGAATAGTTATCGTTTCTAAAACCTTTGCAAGTTCTCAGGCTATGTTCGTGTTGTGACTACCAAAACAAATACGTTAAGAAAAATTATTTACTTTACTACACTTCCTGCAACAAACCTGTCAATAGCTTCATTAAATTCTTCACGTTTCTCAATATTACTCAAATGTCCAGAACTTAATATCACACTCTTTGCATTTCTAATAAACATCTTCATCATATGTACGTTTATGAACGGTGTTACTTTATCGAAATATCCTCCAATCAATAATACTGGACATTTAATTCTTGATAACTCATAAAAATAATTTAACCCCATTGCACTTTTAGCTGCTTCGATATATCTATCTGTTATGTAAAATGATTTTTTCGCTTCATTTATGTACGCTTTATTATGCAATCCTCTATTTGCAATACAATCAATCAATGTTCCATTATCTATGTACTGTTTTGATCCATTTACTATTCCATAAGCAAACATTGGTATGTATGAACATGTATTTGCTAAGATTAATCCTTTAACTAAATCAGGTCGCTGTCTGTATATTTCTTGTGCTACAATTCCGCCCAATGACAAACCACATATGTATGTTGATTGGATATCTAATCGTTCCAATAATTTAATAATATTGGATGCAAAGTTATATATAGTTATTTCATCGTTTATTTCACTATCACCATGTCCAATTAGATCGGGTACGATTAAACGATATTTATTTGATAATTCATGTTGTGGATTCCAAGAATATTTCATTTGACATAACCCATGTATAAATACAATTGGTGTTCCAAATCCTTTATCTAAGTACGAAAACAATACTTCACCTTCCTTAATTCTTTTTTATCCATTTATTTCCTCTTTCTGTTTTAAATATGCAAATGAAAGAGAAATCAATTAGATACCGATAAGTTTCCGTACTTAGGAATCTTGCGACTTCAGTCGTGAGAAGTTCAATTTTTGAAGGAACATTATTGCAAATTAAAAAACCGATCATTCAGAGATCGGTTTTCATTTTGGTTTATTTTGCTCTCAATGATCTACGGAAAGTGTTTAAGGACAACACATTGAACGTAAAAGAAGCGATTCATAATGGGATGGATAAATTCAAATAAAATAACTTAAATTATCCGGAAGGTAATAAAACCTTCTTTTTTTTAGTAGCCCGATATGTTGCTCCACAATCTGGCCATTTAATGGAATAACTTAAATATCACTTAACAGGTTCTTAATTCACAAGAAAAACCGAAATCCCTTCTTTAAAGAGATAGGGAATTCCGGTGCATCTTTTTTATAAACGGTGCAACTTTATTTCAAAGCCAGAACAATTGTGGCTTTGAAATAAAGTTTGATCAAAAATATCTCACAAGCCAGCATTTTACGATATACAAAAGAATCCATTTTGAAAAAAAGATTGATCAAAATGTATTCATTTCAGCAGTTCTAAGTTTCGTTTTTATAAAAAAGTTTGATCATTTCGTAATGGTGTTGCTACACAATTGCATCGATTGCTGAATATTGAAAAATATGAAAAAATCTGTAAAAATAACCTTTCAATTATTTTACTAAAGTTATTAGTTAATTCAACAAGAAAAAAAAACTATCAATATCGTTAAGGATTCTAGTCTTCCCTTTCTTTTGCTATTCTGTTATTCAAATTTACGGTAAGCTTAATTCCCTATTTAACTGTCTTAATATTGATTTCAAGAAGACACAAGGATAAATAAGCAAGTATAAATTGAAGAGCCACCACATCCAGTCAAAATCCAATCGTATGATCCAAAAGGCAATTGCTTGCAAACCAGAGCAAAAGGTTAGTGCTAATGAGATTAGTGCAAAACTACACCAAAGCTTGTTTTGCTTGGCGAAAAAATAAAGGCTTAAAAACCCCGTAATAGAGATAAGTAAATCGAGAGGTAAAAATGACCAGTTCCATGCAACAAGAATTGGATGATTGTAATCTTTGAATAAATACTGCTCAGGGATTACATGAACAAGTGTTATCAACCAATAAATCAGAAACATCAGTAATAATAAAAAAATACTTTAACTTCTTCATTTGTTTGCTCCTCATTTGTTTGTATGTTGGATGATTCTTAAACCTTTCCAGTAAAGTTTAAAGTAACTACTCCGATAATAATTAATAAGATTGAAATAATCTTGACGATACTCAAACTTTCTCCAAAATACAAAAAACCGATAAGTGTAATCACAACAATTCCCATCCCTGACCAGACCGCATAAGCAATTGATATCTCTATGTTTTTTAAAGCTAGTGTTAGAAAACTTAGACTGCTAATATAAAAAACAATCATTAAAGCACTTGGAATTACTTTTGATAATCCGTTTGACAGCTTCATAGTAGTAGTACCTGCTACTTCAAAGAAGATAGCCAAACATAAAAATATCCAATACATACGCATTTTCCCCTCTATTTCTTATTTTTTGTTTGAAATTCCATACAAAAGGATTTCCATAATTGATTGCAGCATTTCTCCGACAGTGAATTGGTGTTTTACAAAAAATTTTGGATCATAGATTTGATTAATGGCACCTAAATATAACTCTATAAATAACGAGAGGTTGATAGGTTTGATGTAGCCGTCTTCGATACCTTTTTCCATAATTAGAAGAACTATCGACCACTCTTCTTTTAAAAATTGATCTAGCTTTACCCACTGATTATAGTGATATCTTTTTAAATCAGACAATAAACGAATGTCCATTAAATCAAATTCTATTGGAATACAGATAAGAATCTGTTTAATCTTTTCTAATAAATCTAACTCTTCATTTTCTGCAATTTGTTTTTCTTTCTCTTTAATTTGAAAAATAAGCCTATTTATTACTTCTGTAATAAGCTCATCTTTAGAGGAAAAATGTTCATAAACTGTTCTTTTACTGATAGTTAATTGTTTTGCCAAATCACTAATGGTAAATGTAAATCCTTTTTGATGGATTTGATGAATGGTTTCATTTATGATTCGCTCTTTCACCCTTCTGCCTCCTTAACTATTGGTACCTTAATATTTTTTTGGGTACCATTAATACTATATATTTTCAACTTTCAAAAGTAAAATTTTATTAAGGGATAGCACCAGGATGTTGCAATTAACAACGTTAAGGAAATCTACATAAAAAAAGCCTAATATCCCGTTTTAAATACCAAGAAATTAGGCTTTTATTTTCTTCAAACAAGGATAGGCCCTTTAATGGAATAACTAAAATATGGCCTCAGCCTTAAAATCACGTAATTGTTCTTATAGTGATAGGTAAGCATTTGAAGTTATCGCCAGCTTTTCCCCCACTTCACACCGTACAAGCGAGTTTCCCAGCATACGGCGTTCCAACTAATCCAATTCATTCAATTTTTATGTGTATGCAAGA
>NZ_JBHKFI010000027.1:0-52912 GCF_042263505.1 Cytobacillus sp. Hz8
CATTATCTAGTTTTGAGAGAACAAACTCTCAAGTGAATACAAGTCTGGTGGCGATAGCGAGAAGGTCACACCCGTTCCCATACCGAACACGGAAGTTAAGCTTCTCAGCGCCGATGGTAGTTGGGGGTTCTCCCCCTGTGAGAGTAGGACGCTGCTAGGCAGAAACAAAAAAACAGTCATTCATTTGACTGTTTTTTTATTCTATCCTATCCTTGGAAAAAAACAGTGCCTTAGTTCCAGAAGTCTTAAATACAGGAATGAGAACTCATTATCATAACCAATTGGCTATACCCCGCCCAAACAGTAAAAACAATAAAAGTTTTCTTTTTTCAAATAATATGAATAAAAGAATGGTATATATTGGAACCATTCATCTATACTTAACGTATTACCATTCATAACATTTTGGGGAGGGAATGGGTTGGAGAATGAAGTTTACTTTGGGGATTTATTATTTAGGATAGGCCCTATTCTAATTGGAACCGTCTTTATTATAGTAATTAGTATGCTTCTATTCGTAATTTTCAAAGGGATTGGGCAATGGCGTAAAAATGAAAATTCACCCCGTCTTTCAGTTCCAGTGCTTGTTGTTTCAAAACGAACAAGTGTAAGAGGGGATAATGCTCATACATCTTATTATGTAACTTTTGAATTTGAAAGTGGAGATCGAGCTGAATTTTTGATAGCAGGTAAAGAGTATGCCCTCCTTGCAGAGGCTGATAAGGGTGTATTAACCTTTCAAGGGTCAAGATTTCTTGGATTTGAACGATATAAGGAATTTAATAATGGTTTATGAATAAAAAAGCTTGGAGTACAGTAAATTAAGATTTCTTAATGGGTTCTCCAAGCTTTTTTTATGGAAAATATCATTCATTTATGAAAATATTTCGGGTGTATTTACCTTTTTTAATTGTTTTAGATAAAATTTATATTTTGGATCATTAGTATCTGTATGGATTAAATCCTTTTCACAATCCCTACAAATGAATGAAGTGTATAGATGAATCCCTATAAATTTATATTGCTCGCAAATGACACAGTTCTCACCCAAGCTTTTATTTGATATATGCGAACTCATTTCCCCACCTCCATACACTTATTCTGTCCACTAACGATCAATATATTCAATATTTAGACAATTCATTAAATGATTGCTGATTTATTGTATGTTGTAAATGTATGCCATGTGTATGTCTACTAAACAATTTCAGAAAAAGATTAGGTACAGCTAAAAATAAATTTTAATCACTTTACCTTTTTTAATCGACCAACAGGTTAAACTTCGATAAAATAAATTAAGATGTTTATTAGAAACTGGTGATTGGATGAATCATTATCGAAAGCCTATTTATGAGGCATTGAAAAAACATTGGGATAAACACCCTGTTTCACTTCATGTCCCTGGTCATAAGTACGGGATTGTCAATCCAGTTGAGCAGGATTTCTTTTTTGATCAAATCATGAAATTAGATGCTACGGAGCTAAGTGGTTTGGATGATTTACACCACCCTGAGGGAGTCATAAAGGAAGCAGAAGATCTTTTGGCAGATTTATATGGTGTTCAAAACAGTTATTTATTAGTGAATGGCACCACAGTTGGAAATCTTGCTATGATATTGGCTACAATCCAGGAGGGGGATGTTGTTTTTGTCCAAAGAAATTGTCATAAATCCATTTTAAATGGAATTTCTTTAGTAAAGGCAGTACCGGTATTTTTAGAACCTGAATATTATCCTGAATGGAGGGTATCAGGTGGAATTTCTCTTTATACATTAGAACAAGCTTTTCAGATGTATCGTAATGTTACGGCATTAATTCTCACATATCCAAATTATTATGGAATGGTATATGAGCTTGAAAAATTGATTAAGTTAGCACATCAGCATCGAGTTCCGGTTCTGATTGATGAGGCACATGGAGCCCACTTTATTGCGGGAGCCCCATTTCCTAAATCAGCCGTCCAACTTGGAGCTGATGTAGTGGTGCAATCTGCCCATAAAACTTTGCCGGCTTTAACAATGGGGTCCTTTTTCCATTTTAATAGTTCGTTGATTTCGAGGATTTCCATCGAAAAATATCTCTACTTATTGCAGTCAAGCAGTCCTTCATATGTACTTATGGCATCATTAGATAATGCGAGAAGTTATCTTGCTACATATCGGGATGAAGATAAACAGTATATGATAGGGGAAATTCAGCAGTTTATAGAAGAACTGGAAGAAATCAAGGAAATTAAAGTTTTGGTGTTTCCTAATCAATTAGGCGATAGATTAAAGCTCACTGTTCAGTCATTAACATCCTTAACGGGTTTTGAGCTTCAACAATTACTTGAAGGAGAAGGTGTATATACAGAACTTGCTGATCCTCATAACATATTAATGGTGCTTCCATTATTAAAAAATGGAGTTGACTTTCCATTTACATATATTATTGAATCGATAAAAAAGGTGGTAAATAATTATTCACTTAAGGAAAAACCAATTTATTTACCATTACGAGAGAATAAGATAAGAAAGCTAGAGTTGAATCATGAGCAGATAGAAAGAATCAAAAAGAAGGATGTATTGATTATTGATGCAGTTGGACAAATTTGCGCAGAGTCAGTAATTCCTTACCCACCTGGTATTCCGTTATTATTACCGGGGGAATTAATTACTATAGAGGATGTAGAAACTATTAAGGAACTGATTCAATTGGGAGCAAGGTTCCAAGGTAGAAATGAAATAACATCAGGAAGATTGTCTATATATGCAATAGGAGATTAGGCAATTGTTCAAGTAGGAGGAAAGTATGAAGAATGGACTTTTTATTACAGTTGAAGGGCCGGATGGAGCTGGAAAAACAACGGTTGTTTCAATGCTGGCGGAAAAATTAAGAGAAGATGGGTATCAGGTACTAGAAACAAGAGAACCTGGTGGGATAGATATTGCAGAGCAAATAAGAAGGGTAATCCTGGATAAGAATAACACAGCAATGGATGCACGTACGGAAGCATTACTATATGCAGCCGCAAGGAGACAACATCTGATTGAAAAAGTAAAACCTGCGCTAGAGACCGGAAAAATTGTTCTTTGTGATCGGTTTATTGATAGTTCTTTAGCCTACCAAGGATATGCAAGAGGTCTTGGAATGGAAGAGGTATATCTGATTAATCAATTTGCCATAGAAGGTATGATGCCACAGCTAACCATATATTTTGATATTGAGCCAAAATTAGGCTTACAAAGAATCAACAAACATAAAGGAAGAGAAGTAAATCGGCTCGATTTAGAGAATTTGGAGTTTCATCATAAGGTTCGAGAAGGATATTTTTTATTATTAGAGAAATATTCTGATAGAATTCATAAAATTGATGCTTCCAGGCCTATTATGGATGTTTACCAGCAAGCTGAAAAAAAGGTTCAAGAAACTATTGCAGCGAGGAATTAAGAAAAAGGCAGCTTATACATGGTTTGGAACTAGTGAAAACAGGAGGATTGATTGTTTTTTCTATGTGGCCAGGTTAAGCTGCCTTTTTTCATAAAGGGTTTATAAAATTTCCTCTTTTTGTATATTGTTTCAAACTGAAAGAACAACAAATTCCTGTTATAATTATATAAGTATAAGTAACCATTTAGGTATTGTCTTAATCAATTTCATCCATTTTGATGAATATTGGAGGATATAGGATGAAAATAAATCAGGATCTCCGATTAAATATAGATAATTCTCGTCCGGAGCAGAAGCTTCCAAGTAATGATGGGATTAAGTTTGGCGAGCTAGTACAAAAGCATGATCAAAAAATGCAGGTAGATCAGCTGCAGAGATTATTAAAGGATATCGAAGCTGCCGGTACACGCTTAGCCAATTCTAGAACTTTTAAGGATTTAGCCAAGTATAAAACTTTAGTTAAAAAGTTTGTTAAAGAGACGGTTGATTTTGGAATGGATTTAAAGCAATCGCAAAGTTGGAATCAATTTGGTCAAGGAAGAGCTCTAAAAATTGTTGAAACGGTTGATAAAAAATTAGTAGAGCTGACCGAAGAGGTGATGAAGAAAGAAGAAAAATCAATTGATATACTTGGTAAAATTGGAGAGATAAAGGGTCTATTAATTAATTTATATACGTAAGTGAGTGATTATTTTGGTAAAAACGTGGGAAGAGATGGAGGATATTCAACCTACTGTGTTGAAAATGTTAAAGAATAGCATTATGAAGAATCGGTTAGCCCACGCCTATTTGTTTGAAGGAATGAGAGGAACGGGAAAAAAGGAAATTAGTCAGTTATTAGCGAAAAGCTTATTTTGTGATTCACCGCTAGAGGGTTATAAGCCCTGTAATCAATGTGTGAATTGCAAAAGAGTTGACTCTGGGAATCATCCGGATATTCATGTCGTGGAACCAGATGGACTATCGATTAAAAAGCAGCAAATTAAAGATTTACAGGAAGAATTTACGAAAACAGGTGTTGAGTCTAAGCAGAAATTTTATACGATTGTTCATGCGGATCGAATGACAGCGAATGCTGCTAATAGTCTTTTGAAATTCCTTGAAGAACCTTATTCAGAGACGGTGGCGATCTTAATTACGGAACAGATTCAACAGATGTTGCCTACCATACTATCACGTTGCCAAATCATATCTTTCAAGCCTCTGTCTTCTCGGCATTTACAGAAAAAATTAGAGGAAAATGGCGTGAAATCTCAATTATTGCCGATCATTACACAACTCACAAACAATTTAGAGGAAGCACTTCAGCTAAGTCACGACGATTGGTTTGCACAAGCCAAAAGGATAGTGTTAAAATTATATGAAATGTTGAATAAAAGTTCCTTAGAAGCTTTAGTATCTCTTCAGGAGGAGTGGTTTTCACACTTTAAAGAGAAAGAACAATTGAATCAAGGATTGGATTTATTACTTCTTATTTTTAAAGATTTATTATATATACAGCTTGGAAAGGCAGATCAAATCGTTTACGTTGATGAGTTTAAACGATTAGAACCATATGCATTACAAACTTCAAGTAAGCGCCTTACCAATCAAATGGCAGCAATTTTAGAAGCAAAAAGAAAATTGCATGCAAATATGAATCCACAGCTGTTAATGGAACAGCTTGTGTTAAAATTGCAGGAGGGGTCTTTTTTTGTATGATGTAGTAGGTGTACGCTTTAAAAAAGCGGGAAAAATATATTATTTTGATCCCGGAGATCTCTCAATTCAGAAAGGCAATTTTGTCATTGTCGAAACCATACGTGGCGTAGAATATGGGAAAGTTGTGATAGGACCTAAGCAGGTGGATGAGGATGATGTGGTTCTTCCATTGAAAAAGGTCTTAAGAATTGCAGATCAAAAGGACCGGATTATTGTCGAAGAAAATATGGAATCTGCAAAAGAAGCATATGATATTTGCTGTGAGAAGGTATTAATTCATCAATTGGATATGAAATTGGTTGATGTAGAATATACGTTTGATAGAAATAAAGTAATTTTTTATTTTACAGCTGATGGAAGAGTTGATTTCCGAGAGTTGGTTAAGGATTTGGCGGCTATTTTCCGTACGAGAATAGAGTTGCGACAAATCGGAGTTAGAGATGAAGCAAAAATGCTTGGGGGAATTGGTCCTTGTGGAAGAATGCTATGTTGTTCCACTTTTCTTGGGGACTTTGAACCCGTTTCTATTAAGATGGCAAAGGATCAAAATCTCTCTCTTAATCCAACGAAAATTTCAGGATTATGCGGGCGCCTTATGTGTTGTTTGAAATATGAAAATGATGATTATGAAACAGCGAAAGAACAGCTACCAGACATTGGGGAGATTATTGAAACATCTCATGGTAAAGGAAAAGTAGTAGGGTTAAATATTTTAGAGCGAGTCCTTCAAGTTGAAATAATGGAACAAGAACGTGTTCTAGAATATACAATGGATGAAATCTTAAGAGAAGGTGCTGTATCGGTACAATCCACAGATTAATGAGGTGGAACGCGTGAATAATAAAGAAATCTTTGATTCAGTAAGTAATATGGAAACTCAGATCGGACATTTATATCAGCAATTAGGTGAGTTGAAAGAGCGGTTAGCTGAAATTCTTGAGGAAAATAATACTTTAAAGATTGAGAATGATTATTTAAGACGTCGTTTAAATATGGATCATAAAGAGGATAATCCTAAGCAAAATCAGAAGAATTCTCGAAAAATTGATGTTGGCAAGCATGTTGAGAAGATGATTGATATTGGAGAAGGATATGATAATCTAGCTCGATTGTATCAGGAAGGGTTCCATATATGTAATTTACATTTTGGGAGTCCTCGAAAAGAAGGCGATTGTTTATTTTGCCTTTCCTTTCTAAATAAAAAATAAGCTTGGCCTCCTAAATGGGGGCTATTTTTTTATAAGATCAAGATGACAGTGGAGGACTAAGGATGGTTCATTTAAAGGATGATGAGCGATTAGATTATTTACTTGCAGAAAACTTAAGAATTATTCAAAGCCCATCGGTTTTTGCTTTTTCATTAGATGCGGTTCTTCTTGCAAGATTTGTCTATGTACCCATTCAAAGAGGGAATATTATTGATCTATGCAGTGGAAATGGTGTTATTCCATTATTTCTAAGTACGAGATCAAAAGGGAATATTATAGGCGTTGAAATTCAAGAGCGGTTATACGATATGGCAATTAGAAGCTTTGAATATAATGGCTTAGGGCAGAGATTACAAATGATTCACGGTGATATTAAAGAAATAGCCCAGCAGGTAGGGTACAATAAATATGATGTTGTTACGTGTAATCCGCCTTATTTTCCAACACCCTCAGAGGATGAAATGAATAAAAATAAGCATTTCGCTTATGCACGTCATGAGATTCTATGTACATTGGAGGATGCAATACGTGTGTCCAGCCAAGTAGTCAAACAAGGTGGAAAGGTTGCATTCGTTCATCGTTCCGGAAGAATGATGGATATCGTAACGATGATGAGACAGTATCGACTTGAACCAAAAAGGATTCAATTTGTTTATCCAAAAGCCGGAAAAGAGGCTAACACGATTTTGGTTGAAGCCATTAAGGATGGAAATCCTGATTTAAAAAT
Source organism: Cytobacillus sp. Hz8 (assembly GCF_042263505.1). Lineage (NCBI taxonomy): Bacteria > Bacillati > Bacillota > Bacilli > Caryophanales > Bacillaceae > Cytobacillus > Cytobacillus sp. Hz8. The sequence goes on from NZ_JBHKFI010000027.1 coordinate 7,066, forward strand.
ACTGCCTCCGCTTATTGTTTATAATGAAAATAATGAGTATACCTCAGAGATTAGAGAGATTTTATATGGAAAAGAATAGTCATTATTTCTACGTGCTATCTTGTAAAGATGGGAGTTTATATGCTGGTTATACAACTGATTTAGAAAGAAGAATCAAACAGCATAATGATGGAAAAGGTGCTAAATATACAAGAGGAAGAGGCCCGGTAAAGCTTATTTACTCTCACGCCTTTGAAACAAAAGGAGAAGCCTTGCGAACTGAGTATGAGTTTAAGCAATGGTCAAGGAAAAAGAAAGAAGCGTTTTTAATAAAGGAATTAGGTGGTCTATATGTGGCAGCAAAAGAGCTTTGAAAATGAAAGTAATAAAGGAATTTTATATCTTGTTCCAACCCCAATCGGCAATTTGGAGGATATGAGCTTTCGGGCGATTCGAATGTTGAAGGAAGCTGATTTTATTGCAGCTGAAGATACGAGGAATACAAAAAAGCTATGCCATTATTTTGAGATTGAAACGCAAGTGTTGAGTTATCATGAACATAATAAGGAGATTAGCGGACATAAATTAATCGAAAGGCTTAAGGGAGGAGCAAAAATTGCTTTGGTTAGTGATGCAGGTTTGCCAACTATCTCTGACCCGGGGTATGAATTAGTGGTTGAAGCGACAGCTGAAAAAATCACCGTTGTCCCTCTTCCTGGTGCTAATGCTGCTCTTACGGCCTTGATCGCATCCGGGTTACCTACTCAGCCCTTTTATTTTTATGGTTTCTTATCACGACAAAAGAAGGAAAAGCGGAAGGAACTAACTGAGTTAGCCAAGCAAATGTCAACTATCATATTATATGAGGCTCCTCATCGTTTAAAGGAAACACTGCAATTAGTTGAAGAATGTTTAGGAAATAGGAGAATATCTCTTTGTCGAGAGTTAACGAAAAAATTTGAGGAGTTCATAAGAGGAACCGTCAAGGAAGCCATTGAATGGGCAAATCATGATGAAATTCGGGGAGAATTCTGTCTGATTATTGAAGGGAATCATCAAGTGGAATCAATTATGAGTGATGAACCGTCCTGGTGGGAAGAGCTTAGTATTACAAATCATGTGGAGTTCTATATTTTCGAAAAACAGTTAAATTCAAAAGAAGCAATCAAGCAAACAGCTAAAGATAGAGGGTTAAATAAAAGAGAGGTTTATCAAATTTACCACGTTGAAGGGGATTGAGAAGTCTTTAGCGTGATAAATTTCATCTTATAATAAGAAAAAAAAAGAGGCTACTGTTGTTAAGTTAGCCTCTTTCGTATGAAATCAATTTAGTTTTTTACTAAATCTAAATGGAATGTATCTTCAATTTCTTTTAATAATTGTTCAGCTCCGTCACGGCTAAGGATTAATTTACCGCCAGCTAAAGCAACGTTGTCATCAGAAACTTCTCCAGTTACTTGACAAGTCATGTTTGGTTTGTACTTTTTAAGGATAATGCGATCATCATCAACATAAATTTCCAAAGCATCCTTTTCTGCAATTCCAAGAGTACGTCTTAATTCAATTGGAATAACCACACGACCTAATTCATCAACCTTACGAACAATACCTGTAGATTTCATAACTATGATCCCCTCTCACCTTTATATAAATAAAAACTTGATTGCCGCTTTCGTCAATATTCGACAAATTTATCTTTGATTTAATAATACCAGCCATTCCCAAAAACGTCAATAATTTTATTTTTAATTTAATTAGAAATTATTGGATGTTCAAAAACCCTTAATATAACAACATTTTTTCAATAGGAATATAAATATTTATATTTTTAAAGAAAAAACATTAAATATTTTAATATAGTATGATTGGTAAATTTTTTATCTTTTCGACAAAAAACGCGTTATCCCATTCGATATAATGGGGGAAGGTTTCTCTTTGAAAATTATTATATTTGAATAGTATTTAATAAATAAGTTATTTGCGAATCCGAGTAGCCTGAATTGTTGCACATTTTTCTTTTTTTATGTATATTTTGTTGATAGAAGAGGTAATGCTGAGTATGAGAATAGGTGAATTGAAATGGAAATGAAATTCTATTAGCTTATTAGTTAGCTTAACTCGTCCTATTGGGCGATTTTTTATTTCATTGATAAATTAATTTCCCTCAGATGGTGTCATTTGTCTTCATAATTGGCTAAAATGGTACAGTAATGTGTTTCTTTATTTCTTGGATTCAAAAACGCACTCATCTACGTAAGTTGAATCTGTTTTTACAGTTCTATGGTAGCTGTATGACTTTATATATAATCAATTTTAGGAGGGAAATAATAATGAAGGAACAATCAAAAACTTTTTATTTAACTACACCGATTTATTATCCTAGTGGAAATCTACATATTGGACATGCCTATACTACTGTTGCTGGAGATGCTATGGCACGTTATAAGCGTTTGCGCGGTTTTGATGTGATGTTTTTAACAGGTACGGATGAGCATGGTCAAAAAATTCAACGTAAAGCTGAAGAAAAAGGCGTTACACCACAAGAATATGTGGATGAAATCGTTTCTGGAATTCAGGATCTTTGGAAGAAACTTGATATATCCTATGATGATTTTATTCGAACTACCCAGGACCGTCATAAAGAGGTAGTAGCACAAATTTTCGCTCATTTGGTTGAAAAAGGTGACATCTATCTGGGGGAATATGAAGGATGGTACTGTACTCCTTGTGAGTCCTATTTTACAGAGCGGCAATTAGTTGATGGTAATTGTCCGGATTGTGGAAGACCAGTAGAAAAGGTTAAAGAAGAATCCTATTTCTTTAAAGTTAGTAAATATGCGGATCGCCTGCTTCAATATTATGAAGAAAACCCTGAATTTATTCAGCCTGAGTCTCGCAAAAATGAAATGATTAATAATTTTATTAAGCCAGGATTAGAAGATTTAGCTGTTTCAAGAACAACATTTGATTGGGGAATTAAAGTTCCGAATGATCCAAAACATGTGATTTATGTTTGGATTGATGCACTATCAAATTATATTACAGCTTTAGGATACGGAACTGAAGATGATACGAAGTACTTAAAATATTGGCCTGCAGATGTTCATTTAGTTGGAAAAGAAATCGTTCGTTTCCATACGATCTATTGGCCAATCATGTTAATGGCCTTAGATTTACCACTTCCCCAAAAAGTGTTTGCCCATGGATGGTTATTAATGAAGGATGGGAAAATGTCAAAATCTAAAGGGAATGTTGTTGATCCGGTTACATTAATCGATCGATATGGATTGGATGCCCTTCGCTATTACCTTTTAAGAGAAGTACCATTTGGGGCAGACGGAGTCTTTACACCAGAGGGATTTGTTGAAAGAATTAATTTTGATTTAGCAAATGATTTAGGAAATCTTTTAAATCGTACGATTGCGATGATCGAAAAATATTTTGATGGAGTGATTCCAACTTATGGTGGTTCCGTTACTGAATTTGATCCGCAATTGCTTGAAATGAATCAAGAAACCGTGGTCAAATATGAAGAAGCCATGGAGAAAATGGAATTTTCTGTAGCGTTATCAACTGTATGGCAATTAGTTGCACGGACAAATAAATATATCGATGAAACACAACCATGGGTTTTAGCGAAGAATGAAGAAAATAAGGATGCCCTTGGAGCTGTTATGGTTCATTTAGCTGAATCCTTAAGAAGAATTGCCATTCTATTAAAACCTTTCTTAACGCAAAGCCCAACTCAGATTTTTGCACAGCTTAATATTCAGGATGAGCGCTTACAATCTTGGGATAGCTTGGAGAATTTTGGTGCTATTCCTGCAGATACAAAGGTTGTGAAAGGAAATCCTATTTTTCCTCGTTTAGATCTTAATGAAGAAATTGAATTTATTAAGGCTAAAATGCAAGGAACTTCACCTGCCTCTTCATCTGCACCAAAGGAAATAAAGGAAGAGGTACCAGAGGTAGAAGAAATTACAATTGATGATTTTATGAAGGTAGATTTAAGAGTAGCTCAAGTGATTGAGGCAGAACCAGTGAAAAAAGCTGATAAATTATTAAAACTTCAATTAGATTTAGGATATGAAAAACGTCAGGTTGTTTCAGGTATTGCTAAATTCTATAAACCTGAGGAACTTGTTGGAAGAAAAGTAATTTGTGTAACCAATTTGAAGCCGGTTAAATTACGTGGGGAACTTTCACAAGGCATGATTTTAGCCGGATCAAAAGACGGTCAATTATCCTTGGCAACCATCGCTGAAGATCTACCGCTAGGTGCTCAAGTTAAATAAAATAATTAGAGATTTGGGAGGAACATTGAAATGTTTCACGTGAAACAATTTGCGTAAAAATATTTCTGTGTTCCTTTTTTTAACTTGTTAAAGTATCATGATGTAATAGAAAAATAAATGTAAAGAAAATGATACATATGAAATGTAAATTTAATAGAAGGAAAAGAGGTTTTTTCGATGTTATTTGATACGCATGCTCATTTAAATGACGAGCAATTTAATGATGATTTGATTGAGGTCATTGAACGTGCTAAAAATGCTGGTGTGACTGATATGGTTGTTGTGGGGTTCGACCGTCCAACGATTAAAAGAGCGATGGAGTTAACGGATCAATATGAATTTATTTATGCCTGTATTGGATGGCATCCAGTCGATGCGATTGATATGACCGATGATGATTTAAAGTGGATTGAAGAGCTCTCCGGCCATCCAAAAGTGATTGCGCTGGGAGAAATGGGTTTGGATTATCATTGGGATAAATCTCCAAAGGAAATTCAGCATGATGTTTTACGCAAGCAAATTCGATTGGCTAAAAAAGTGAACTTGCCAATTGTTATTCATAATCGAGAGGCAACTAGTGATATTATGATGATTCTAAAGGAAGAGCACGCCGAAGAAGTTGGAGGGATTATGCATTGCTTTAGTGGTAGTGTAGAGGTTGCTAAAGAATGCCTAGCAATGAATTTCTATATTTCTTTAGGTGGACCAGTGACGTTCAAAAATGCGAAAAAACCAAAGGAGGTCGCGGAAGCTGTTCCATTAAATAAATTGCTCATTGAAACTGATTGTCCTTATCTTGCTCCACATCCTTATAGGGGAAAAAGGAATGAACCGAGCTATGTGAAATTAGTGGCAGAACAGATCGCTGAGCTTAAGGGAATCACATTTGAAGAAGTAGCAGAGGCGACGACTAAAAATGCAAAAAAATTATTCGGCATAATTAGATAAGAAATGCTGTCGAATTCATAGAAAACTTGTCCAAATTTTTTCTTATTCTTTAAAGTTCTACATGTCTCCTTTTCCTCATAGGATAGCCATGTCGATAAGTCTCTCTTTCCTTTCCAAAGAACAAATTGCATAATAGGTAATATGTTTTAGGAAAATCTCCAGAGTTGACAGCCGGCACAATAGTCTATATAATCACTCCAAGAGAAAAGGAGGCGTTTTTCATCGTCATTAAAAACATGAAAAACCTGTTTTCCAAGTCTTTGAGTAGGAAAAAATTAGCCGTTTTTTCCGCTAGTTTCGTAGTTTTAACCACCATTTCAGGATTCGTTATTTATGAAACTACGAAAAAAACAGTGTTACTTTCAATTGATGGGAAAGAAGAGGTGGTCAAGACACATGCTGACACAGTGGCTGGAATATTTGATGACTTGAATATTTCACTCCATGCTAAAGATTATGTGTACCCCTCGGAAGGCACAAAAGTTAAGAATCAATTAAAAGTAGAGTGGAAAAAGGCAAAGCAGGTTCAAATTGTTGAAGACAAGGAAAAGAAAATGATTTGGACAACAGCCAGTGATGTTAATGAATTTTTAAAGGAGCAGAGCATAGCTCTAAATAAGTTTGATAAGGTCCAGCCCACGTTACAATCACCGCTAAAAAATGAATTGAAGATAGTCATTAATCATGCCTTTCCTGTAAAGTTATTCAATGGCAGGAATAAGCAACAAGTGTGGTCAACTTCGACTACGGTCGCTGACTTTTTATCACAGCAGGGGATAGAACTTAAAAGAATAGATCGTGTTGAACCTAACTTGAATGAAACAATTGATAAAAGAGATGTTGTTAAGGTCATTCGCGTTGAAAAAGTCACCGATGTAGTGGAAGAACCAGTTCATTATGCGGTTGTAACGAAAAGGGACCAAAGTTTAAATCAAGGTGCACAAAGAATTTTGAAAGAAGGGCAAAAAGGTCTTGTTTCAAAGGAGTTTGAAGTAACACTTGAAAATGGAAAAGAAATATCAAGAAAGTTAATTTACAAAAAGACTTTAAGGGAAAAACAGGATAAGGTTGTTGCAGTCGGAAGTAAGCCAATGATTCAAATGGTATCACGTGGTATGAGAGATGCTAGTAGAGAATTGTACGTTAGTACAACAGCTTATACGGCAAATTGCAACGGCTGTTCTGGTAAAACGGCTACAGGGATTAATTTACGAACTAATCCTAATTTGAAAATTATTGCAGTGGATCCAAGTGTCATTCCACTTGGCTCGAAGGTGTATGTGGATGGCTACGGATATGCAGTTGCTGCAGATACCGGGTCAGCCATTAAAGGAAATAGGATTGATGTATTTTTCTCATCCAGCTCAGATGCATACCGTTGGGGAAGAAAAACAGTAAAAATCAAAATCCTACAGTAAGATGTTGATGCAGAGGGGATGTCCTCTGCATTTTTGTGTTTTTTTCTATTTTTCTTTAAAATACTTATGAAACTATTTATTACTTTAGACGTTGTATGTTACAAAAATGTTTCATTTTTTTCAAAAATATTTTATTGCTCGTTTATCCCACTCTTAACGGACAGTAAGACTCCCACTTCAAGATTCTGAGAATACGAAGAAGATAAGTGGGAGATCAACTGTCCGTAAAGGTCCGACGACGGACAGGAGGTCCTAGTCAGGCGAAGCCACAGGACGTGGCGTTATGAGCGTGATAAGTGAAATAAGATTTTTCTTTGGGCTTCAGCCCTTAGAAAAATCAATCAGGCTCTGCGTGACTAACCATTAGTGGGGGATGAATGGCAGACTAAAAGCGCGACGTCAACACATAAGTCTGCACACTTCACGTCCTGTGCGTCGAAAACCCCCACTGATGGAAGTTTCACTTTATTTTAAACAAAAAGAAATGAAAAGAATGATGGTTATTCTTTTCGAAGTTGGAGGCAGTATGAAAATCAAAGAGATAATCGTCGTCGAAGGAAAGGATGATACCGTTGCTATTCAACGAGCGGTTGATGCCGATACCATTGAGACGAATGGTTCAGCGATAAATATGGATACTCTCGAGAAAATCAAACATGCTCAAGAAAAAAGAGGCGTTATTGTGTTAACAGATCCGGATTATCCTGGGCAAAAGATTCGCAATACGATTAGTCGACATGTTCCTGGCTGCAAACACGCATTTATACCGAAAGAGGATGCAATTCAAAAGAATGGGAAAAGTGTGGGGGTTGAACACTCATCTTCAGAAGTTATAAGGGCAGCATTAAAAGAGGCACATGTAATGGAAACCTCAGCCCAAGAGGAAATTACTCAAGAGGATTTGATTACGGCAGGATTAATTGGGGGATTGGGAGCTAAGGAGCGTAGAGAAAAGCTCGGGAAATTGCTTAATATCGGGTATGCAAATGGAAAGCAGCTTCACAAAAGATTAATGATGTTTCAAATTAGTCAAGATGATTTTGCAAACGCTATAAAGAAGATTCGTCAGGAGGAACAGAATGGATAAGGATATAGCAACGCCGTTAAGGACCCGTACTATTTTAGAGAAATATGGCTTTTCTTTTAAGAAAAGCTTGGGCCAAAATTTTTTAATCGATACCAATATTTTAAAAAGAATTGTGGATCATGCTGAACTGACTGATTCTTCAGGTGCCATTGAAATTGGACCAGGAATTGGGGCATTAACAGAACAGCTTGCTCGTCAAGCAAAGAAGGTAGTTGCATTTGAAATTGATCAAAGATTGCTACCAATTTTAAAGGAAACATTATCGCCCTATGACAATGTAAAGGTGATTCATGAGGATATTTTAAAGGTCGATGTAGAGAAAGTGTTGGAAGAGGAGTTTTCTGAGATTGAGGATCTCATGGTCGTTGCTAACTTGCCTTATTATGTTACGACTCCGATTATTATGAGGTTGTTGGAAGAAAAGCTTGCAATCAGAGGAATTGTGGTCATGCTCCAGAAGGAGGTAGCAGATCGAATTTCAGCTAAGCCAGGGACAAAAGATTATGGTTCACTTTCCATTGCTGTTCAATACTATACAGTAGCTGAAACGGTTATGATCGTGCCAAAAACGGTTTTTGTCCCACAGCCTAATGTAGATTCAGCGGTTATTCGTTTAACGGTTAGAAAAGAGCCTGCTGTTTCTGTGAAGGACGAGGATTTTTTCTTTCAAATCACGAAATCAAGTTTTGCGCAAAGAAGAAAGACCCTGCTTAATAACTTAACAAGCCAACTTCCAAATGGAAAAGAGAAAAAAGGGGAAATCTTAATCGCATTAGAACATGCAGGTATTGAACCTACAAGAAGAGGCGAGACTCTCTCCATTGAGGAATTTGCACGCTTGAGTGACGAACTATTTGCTTATTTTCATCAATAAGATAAGGAAGATCTGAATGAGCTTATTCAGGTCTTTTTTTATTGAAATTGCGGATTTTTTGATCGTCACCGTTAGATAGGAGATTGCATAAGTTATGAAAGGAATTTAATTTTTATTTATAGCTAGCTTTTTCGAGAACTTAATTGGAGTGACGACATTGAGCATTCAAATCATGGATATCGTCGGAAGGATTTCTTACAATTGTGATATATTATTTCGAGTTATTGATATAAAAGAAGAGCATGAAACGAAAAAAGCCATTCTCTATGGGGAGGATATTCGCTTAATTGCGGATGCTCCATATGAAGATTTAATTGTCATAGGTGGGTTGGAAAGAAGGAAGAAAAGCCAGGAAATTGAGACATTAGAAGAACAGTCTTATAACCTTTTTAGGCAAGATGTTGATTTAATAAAACAAAAACAAGAGTATGAAGCCTCAGGGGGATATACAAAAACATTAAATTACTTTCAGATTCCAGGGAGAGTCCTTCATTTAGATGGAGACCCACTTTATTTAAAAAAATGCTTAATGCTGTATGAAAAAATTGGAGTACCTGTTACAGGGGTTCATTGTAATGAAAAAGAGATGGCTGTAAAAATCGGGACCTTAATTGATTATTATCGGCCTGATATTCTTGTTATTACTGGACACGACTCTTATTCAAAGGCAAAAGGAAAAATTACCGATATTAATGCTTATAGACATTCACGGGACTTTGTACAAACTGTAAGAGAGGCAAGGAAACGGGTTCCACACCTAGATCAGCTTGTTATTTTTGCAGGTGCATGCCAATCGCATTTTGAATCTTTAATTCAGGCAGGTGCCAACTTTGCTAGTTCTCCTTCACGAGTGAATATTCATGCTCTAGATCCTGTCTATATCGTGGCAAAGATCAGTTTTACTCCTTTTATGGAACGAATTAATGTCTGGGATGTACTAAGAAATACATTAACTGGAGAAAAAGGTCTTGGTGGGATTGAAACAAGAGGAGTATTAAGAACGGGGATGCCATACAATTCTGTTATTCATGAAGAAAACTTGTAACAAGAGGGAATGGCTTAAGATTAGGTCATCCTTCTTTTTTTTTGAATGGGTACATATTCTGAGGATTTTGAGGTTAATCTAAAATTGTTGAAAAAAGAAAAAAATTGCAGAAGAAAAAGTATTGACAACCTTTTCATAACACTGATATAATTTTATATTTTGTTTGACGTTATTGTGTTAATGTGATATACTTTACAGAGTGAGGTGGACCGAATGGCAAAAACATTATCCGATATTAAAAAAGCACTTGATTCAAATTTAGGAAAAAGGCTTTTGCTCAAGGCCAACGGTGGACGCAGAAAAACCATTGAGCGTTCCGGTGTACTAGCAGAAACGTATCCTTCTGTATTTATTATTGAATTAGATCAGGAAGAAAATGCGTTTGAACGTGTATCATACAGTTATGCTGATGTTTTAACAGAGACAGTACAAATTACATTCTATGAAGATACAACAGGACAGATGGCTTTAAGCTAATCGTATTTGTCCCTGAACGAAGCAGTGAACTGGGATTTGCTGCTTTTAGTTTTTTAAAAAATTTTTTTATTGTGGATTGAGGTTGTATTGGATTTTTTTGAGTGATGTTCACTTGAAGATGTCTAATAGCAACCTTTTTAAATATTATTAAAATGGATTCGATTTTGATTAAAGCTACAGATTTGGATTTGGGTGTTGTTATTCCTTCTCGGTAATGATTTCTACGAAGAGGTAGGAGATTATAATTTTTATATATCTTTTTTATTATTCTGATGAGGATATTAAAGCAATAGATCAAGTTCGCTAATCACATGGATGAATTGAAGCAATATGAAAAGAGCCTTACATAAAATCCTTAACAAACACCAGGAGCTTCTCATTACAAAAAATTCTTCCTTTTTGGATAAAATAGGGCTGCATGATTCTTCCTTTTCTATTCATATTATGAATAGTGGTGAAGAAAGGGGTTGTTTATTTTGGCCAGAAGAAGAGGAGTTATGTCTGAACGATTTAAAGAAGAGCTTGCAAAGGAGCTTGGATTTTATGATGTCGTTCAAAAAGAAGGCTGGGGTGGCATTCGTGCAAGAGACGCAGGAAATATGGTTAAACGTGCAATCGAAATAGCCGAGCAGCAGCTTGTTCATAAGCAAAAGTAAATGCTAAAAACAAGATGAGTACCAATAAAATGGTTTTCCTTTTCTGAAGACTTGAAAATAACAAAACAAATTCACCACGTTAAGGCCGGGAATTTCTCCGGCCTTATTTTTTTTGGGGCTGTTTATCTATCATTCTTAATCGATTATTTATTTTATCCCACTCTTAACGGACATTTTGACTCCCACTTCAAGATTCTGAGAATACGAAGAAGATAAGTGGGAGATTAACTGTCCGTAAAGGTCCGACGAGGGATTAAGGTCCTAGTCAGGCGAAGCCACAGGACGTGGCGTTATGAGCGTGATAAGTGAAATAAGATTTTTCTTTGGGATTCAGCCCTTAGAAAAATCAATCAGGCTCTGCGTGACTAACCATCAGTGGGGGATGAATGGCAGACTAAAAGCGCGACGTCAACACATAAGTCTGCACACTTCACGTCCTGTGCGTCGAAAACCCCCACTGATGGAAGTTTCACTTTATGTGGAAGCAGAGCTTTGGTTATTTTGATAAAGTTGGTTTATCTTCTTTTTCCATCATGAGAGAAATGCTAAAATATATTATTTGTGAAGATAGTTTTGGTTGTAAACGTCTTATATGATGGGTTTTGTGGTAAAATAGGACAAAAAATGGAGATGTTTGTTGAATATAGCAAAAGTAGGTGGAAGTGTGAAGTTCATGGTGAAGGCACCAGCAAAAATTAATTTGTCGCTTGATGTTTTATATAAACGGTCAGATGGCTATCATGAGGTAGAAATGATTATGACGACAATTGATTTGGCAGACCGCTTAGAATTCTCGTTATTGCCTCATAAAGAGATAAAGATTGTTTCTCATAATCGTTTTGTTCCTGATGATCAGCGGAATCTTGCTTATCAAGCAGCTAAGTTGCTTCAGGATCGATTTCAAATAGACGCAGGTGTAAAGATATCAATAGAGAAGAACATCCCTGTTGCGGCTGGTTTGGCTGGAGGAAGTAGTGATGCAGCTGCTACTCTGAGAGGCTTAAATAAGCTTTGGGGGTTAGGCCTATCTATGGAGACGTTAGCTGAATTGGGTGCAGAAATAGGCTCAGATGTCCCATTTTGTGTTTATGGGGGAACCGCTCTTTCCAAAGGAAGAGGAGAGAAGATTACCCATCTTCCTGCCCCGCCTACCTGCTGGGTCATTTTGGCAAAGCCTTTTATTGGGGTTTCAACAGCTGATGTTTATCGCCGCTTAAATCTGGAGCATATTGCGCATCCAAATACACAAAGTATGATTCAGGCTCTCGAAGAAGGCAGCTTTTTTGGTGTTTGTGATTATGTGGCTAATGTATTGGAGGATGTCACATTAAATCTTTACCCTGAGGTCGCTTTAATTAAAGATCAAATGAAGAGGTTTGGTGCGGATGCTGTTCTGATGAGTGGGAGTGGACCGACTGTATTTGGGTTAGTCCAGCATGACTCAAGAATGCAACGAATCTATAATGGATTACGCGGCTTCTGCGATCAAGTATTCGCAGTCAGAATGTTAGGGGAGAAGCATACCCTTGATTAATTCCGTATATTAATGATATATTATCATTAAATTATTCGGGTTTATGGAGGTTCATTTATGAAGTTTCGTCGTAGTGAAAGGCTAATTGATATGACGAATTATTTGCTAGAGCATCCTCGACAATTAGTGCCGTTAACCTTCTTTGCAGATAGATATGGATCAGCAAAATCGTCAATTAGTGAAGATCTTGCCATTATTAAAGAAACCTTTGAACAGAGAGGCATTGGCATACTGAAAACAGTTCCCGGTGCAGCAGGTGGAGTAAAGTTTTTTGTAAAAGTGTCAAAAGAGGAGACAAAAGAGACGATTGCCGAGTTATGTGAGCTCATGTCAAATCCAGAGAGACTTCTGCCTGGAGGTTATTTATATATGGCAGATATTTTGGGGAATCCTAATTTAATACAGAAAATAGGCAGGATTATTGCTTCAGCTTATGCTGATAAAAAAATCGATGTCATCATGACTGTTGCAACGAAAGGGATTACATTAGCTTATGCGGTTGCAAGTCACTTAAATGTCCCTGTTGTAATTGTTAGAAGGGATAATAAAGTCACTGAGGGACCAACTGTAAGTATTAATTATGTATCAGGCTCTTCAAAAAGAATTCAAACAATGGTCCTTTCGAAAAGAAGCTTAGCAGAAGGATCACGAGTTCTGATTGTTGATGACTTTATGAAAGCAGGGGGTACCGTGAACGGAATGGTTAGCATGATGGATGAATTTAAAGCGATTGTTGCCGGCATAGCTGTTCTCGTTGAAGCGGTGGAAAATCTTGAGGAACGATTAGTGGAAGATTACTTATCGGTCATTCAACTTTCTAATGTTAATATTAGAGAGAAGAAAATTAAAGTAAGCGAAGGGAATTATTTTTTAGAACTTAACTCATATAGGGGGAGAAAATGATGAAGGTAGTTCAAACAAGTAATGCACCAGCAGCAATCGGACCATACTCTCAAGGAATTATTGTAAATAATCTTTTTTATAGTTCTGGACAAATCCCTTTAACGGCAGAAGGCACTATGGTTGAAGGTGATGTTCAAGTACAAACTCATCAAGTTTTTAAAAATCTTAAAGCCGTGCTTGAAGAGGCAGGTGCATCATTCGATACGGTCATCAAGACAACTGTGTTCATTCAAAACATGGAGGACTTTGCAGCGGTTAATGAAGTCTATGGAGAGTATTTTTCTGCTCATAAACCAGCTCGTTCTTGTGTCGAAGTAGCAAAATTACCGAAAAATGCATTAGTTGAAATTGAAGTGATTGCGCTCGTTAAATAAAACGAGCCTTTTTTTGTGGTGAAGCGTAGTCCAAAGGTCATGAATTTATGTCAATCAAGTTAAATTATTTGAATTTTTGGGCAAAATAGATTAATTTGCCCTAATTTTTAAAAAATTTTTCCCGGAAAAGAAGGAAATGAAAGAATTCTGTTGAATTACTTATCTAGATTCAACTACAAAAAAGGTGGTGAACAAAAATGGAAGTAACAGACGTAAGATTACGCCGTGTAAACACTGATGGTCGGATGAGAGCAATTGCCTCCATTACATTGGATAATGAATTCGTAGTTCATGATATCCGTGTTATTGATGGAAATAATGGATTATTCGTAGCGATGCCAAGTAAGCGTACTCCGGATGGTGAATTCCGTGACATTGCTCATCCTATTAATTCAGGTACACGCGGTAAGATTCAAGAAGCGGTTTTGGCTGAATACCATCGTCTCGGTGAATTAGAAGTAGAATTTGAAGAAGCCGGAGCTTCCTAGGATACAAACAACGAGGGCCTACTTCATAAGTAAGGCTCTTTTTTGTGTGTAAAAAAGATTATGGTTTCTTTTCGCCCTCATTCTTTTCCCCTTTTAATCTCTTATTTTATTATCTTCCATAAATTATTTCACGATTATGCATTGACAAATATATGTACTTTCGTTTCATTCCTTGAAAATAACGATTATTTAAGATATATTCTTAAATGGATACAAAGGTTAAATTGGAGGCCTGTTAATGTTGAATCGGTATGCGATTATATTAGCCGCTGGTCAGGGGACGAGAATGAAGTCCAAACTTTATAAGGTACTTCACCCTGTTTGCGGCAAACCAATGGTCCAACATGTTGTTGACCAAGTGTTAAAGCTTAATATAGCCAATATTGTCACAATTATTGGACATGGTGCTGACCTTGTTAAGGCCACATTAGGAGAACAAAGTAGCTATGCCTTACAAGAGAAGCAATTAGGCACTGCCCATGCTGTTATGCAGGCGAAAGAGATGCTTGCTTCTAAAGAAGGTGTGACGTTAGTCGTTTGTGGTGATACTCCTCTTATTACCGCAGAAACCTTTGATGCTTTAATTAAAAATCATGAGGAAAAGTCTGCAACTGCTACAATATTAACAGCTTGGACGGATGACCCTACCGGTTATGGACGCATTGTTCGTAACGAAAAGGGACTTGTGGAGAAGATTGTCGAGCATAAGGACGCTTCAGAGGAAGAACGGTGCATTAAAGAGATTAATACAGGCACCTATTGTTTTGATAATAAGGCATTATTTGAAGCCTTAGAAAAGGTCTCAAATGATAATGTCCAAGGCGAGTATTATTTACCTGATGTAATAGAAATAATGAAAAGCGAAGGAAAAGTTGTTAGTGCATTCCAAACAAATGACTTTGCTGAAACTTTAGGGGTAAATGATCGTATTGCATTATCGGAAGCAGAGAGCATCATGAGAAAAAGAATTAATCAAGCTCATATGCGTAATGGAGTAACGCTGATTGACCCTGTTTCAACGTATATCGATTTAGATGTTGAAATTGGTTCCGATACAGTGATTTACCCAGGAACGATGCTAAGAGGCACAACTAAAATCGGAAATGACTGTCAAATTGGCCCGAATACGGAGATTAAGGATTGTCGAATAGGGAATGAGACAACGATTCGTCAATCTGCTGCTTTTAATAGTGTGATTGGAGCTTCCGTTAATATTGGACCATTTGCGCATATTCGTCCGCAATCAGAAATTTTTGATGAGGTAAAAATTGGCAATTTCGTAGAAATTAAGAAATCAGTTTTTGGAAAGGGCAGCAAAGCATCTCATCTTAGCTATATTGGAGATGCAGAGGTGGGCAGTGATGTGAATATTGGCTGTGGTTCTATTACTGTTAACTACGATGGAAAAAATAAGTTCCTAACGAAAATAGAGGATGAAGTTTTTATTGGCTGTAATTCAAATTTAGTTGCACCTGTTACAATTGGAAAAGGTGCTTATGTTGCAGCGGGATCAACTATTACTAAGGATGTTCCAGGAGAGGCACTATCTATCGCGCGAGCTCGCCAAGAAAATAAAGAAAACTATGTTAATAAATTAAATATAAAGAAATAAGCAATCGGAGGTTCTTCATGTCCAACCAGTATTTAGATCCAAACTTAAAAGTATTTAGTCTTAATTCAAACCCGGAATTAGCTCAAGAAATCGCTGATGTAATTGGTGTTGAGCTTGGAAAATGTTCAGTCACTCGTTTTAAAGATGGGGAGATTCAAATTAATATCGAGGAAAGTATTCGTGGTTGTGATGTATTTGTTATTCAATCCACAAGCTCTCCTGTCAATGAGCATTTAATGGAGCTACTCATTATGCTTGATGCTTTAAAACGTGCTTCAGCAAAAACGATTAATATTGTTATGCCTTATTATGGTTATGCTCGTCAGGACCGTAAAGCTAGAGCTCGTGAGCCAATCACAGCAAAGTTAGTGGCAAATCTTTTAGAAACAGCTGGTGCGACTCGAATGATTACGCTTGATTTGCATGCACCACAAATTCAAGGATTTTTTGATATTCCAATTGACCATTTGATGGGTGTTCGAATTTTAGCAGACTACTTTGAAAACAAAGAGTACGATAAGGATATCGTTATCGTTTCTCCTGACCATGGTGGCGTAACAAGAGCAAGAAAGATGGCGGAAAGACTTAAAGCACCTATTGCTATTATCGATAAACGTCGACCTAAGCCAAACGTTGCGGAGGTTATGAATATCGTTGGGAATATCGAAGGAAAAGTAGCTATTCTCATTGATGATATTATCGATACAGCAGGAACAATTACTTTAGCTGCAAATGCATTAGTAGAAAATGGGGCGGCAGAGGTTTATGCTTGCTGTACACATCCAGTTTTATCAGGTCCTGCCATTGAAAGAATCGAAAACTCCAAAATTAAGGAGCTTGTTGTGGCCAATTCTATTGCTCTTCCAGAGGAAAAGAAAATCGGTAAATTAAGACAACTATCTGTAGCTCCATTAATTGGGGAAGCCATTATTCGTGTTCATGAGGAACAATCAGTAAGTACGTTATTTGATTGATGATTTCTATTAGGCTTGCTGTAAGGCAAGCCTAATGAACTATTTGTTGATTCTTATTACATAAAATGGACACTTATGTTTAGATCTTCCTTATTTAGGGCATCTAATAAATGAGACAGCCTTGAAAACAAATGAGGAAGGGGATTAATCTATTCATGAACGCTTTACTACGTGCGACAGAACGAAAGGGATCACGAAAATCAGATTTATCCAATTTACGGAAGCAGGGTAATATTCCCGCTGTTGTCTATGGTTCTCATTTAGATAGTAAATCCGTATTTATCGATGAATCCGATTTGAAAAAGATGATTAGAGATGTTGGCAGAAATGGAGTTATCTCTTTAGAGCTTAATGGGGATCAGCATAATGTTGTAGTGACGGATTATCAGTCTGATCCACTGAAGAGAGAAATAATCCATGTTGATTTTCTAGCGGTTGATATGTCAAAAGAAATCACTGCAGATGTCCGAATTGTTCTTATTGGTGAAGCTCTTGGTGTTAAAGATGGTGGAGTATTACAGCAATCGTTGCATGAAGTGTCTATCTCAGCTAAACCAGCAGAAATTCCTTCTGATATTGAAGTGGATGTGACAAATCTCCAGGTTGGTGAGGTTCTTACAATTTCAGATATCAAAGGAGCTAATGGAGTCCATTTTAATCATGAAGAAGATGAAGTCATTGCTTCTATCCTTCCTCCTAAACAAGAGGAAGAAATTAATTCTGGAGAAAAGCAAGAATCCGATCCTCCTAAAAATGAAGAGGGAAGAGAAACAAAAGCTAGTGAAGAATCTTGATGGATAGATTGGCAAAAGAAAAATAGAAAAAGGGACTGACCCTGTCAGCCCCTTTTTATAGTGAAATAGTAATTTTGGGGTGAGGTTATGAAACTTATTGTTGGTTTGGGCAATCCGGGAAAGCCCTATGAGCATACAAGACATAATATTGGATTTGACGTAATCGAACAATTGTCCGAAAATATAAGTATACCCTTAAATCAAGCAAAGTTTAAAGGAATATACGGTATGGGAAATGTGGGCGGAGAAAAAATCTTTCTGCTAAAGCCACTAACCTATATGAATTTATCAGGAGAATCTATCCGTGCTATTATGGATTATTATGAAATAGATAAAGAGGATTTGCTTGTCATTTATGATGATTTGGATTTACCCGTGGGGAAAATTCGTTTACGTGAAAAAGGGAGTGCTGGTGGACATAATGGAATAAAATCCACTATTCAGCACATAGGAAGCCAAGAATTTAATCGCATTCGTGTAGGGGTTGATCGTCCTAAAAATGGGATGCCAATCACGGATTATGTTCTTGGAAGATTCAGCAAGGATGAGCAAGAGGTTATTAATACCGTGATAAAAAGGTGTGCAGATGCATGTGAAGCTTGGTTCCAAAAACCGTTTATTCAAGTTATGAATGAATATAATCAATAAAGCTTCTCATGATTTAGAGAATAATCGCATAAACTATTTTTAATGAATAAAGTTCCTCATAATCGGTTAATAATAGAAATATTGAACTGATATGGGGAGGGACAGGCATGGCTATTCATTATCGTTGCCGTCATTGTGGTGTTGAGTTAGGAACAATAGAGAGTCTGTCAATTGAAACGAACCGTTTAGGTTTTCATAAACTAACCGATGACGAACGACTAGATATGATCTTTTATAGTCCATCGGGGGATATTCAAATTAAAGTAATTTGTGAGGACTGTCAGGAGCTGCTTCAACGAAACCCAGACTATTATCAATATGACTTTCTTATTCATTAACCTAGCTTTGGACTCATGATCCAAAGCATTTTTCTGTTTATATATTTTCGGATGATGGGATTTACCCTATTTCCAATTTTAGCATAGTATAATTTTTGTTTTTGTGTGAAGGGAGGGACCAAGATGTTGGGATTAAAACATCTATTTAAAGAACTGGATGATACAAAGTCAGTAATTTCTGGAATTGAAGAAGGGATAAAAGAACAATTAATAGCTGGCTTCTCTGGATCTTCACGAGCCGTTTTTTTATCGTCTATTTTTGAACAGACAAGAAAATCGATGTTGATTGTCACGCATAATTTGTTACAGGCACAAAAACTATATGATGACTTTTCAACACTTTTAAATCAAGATCAAGTCTTCTTATATCCGGCAAATGAGCTTATTGCTGCGGAATTAAGTATAGCAAGTCCTGAATTAAAGGCTCAAAGAATTGAAGTTTTAAATTATTTGACTCATGGAAAAAGCGGGGTCATTATTATTCCAATGGCTGGGCTCAGAAAGCTATTGCCACCTGTTTCCCTTTGGAAAAATTACCAGTTAACCATGAATGTTGGGGATGAAGTAGAACCTGATGACTTGCTTTTGAAATTAGTAAAAATGGGTTATGAGCGTGTCGAATTGGTTTCCTCACCAGGGGAGTTTAGTGTTAGAGGCGGAATCATTGATATGTATCCTCTAACTGAACAGGACCCAATCCGTATTGAACTATTTGATACAGAAATAGAATCAATTCGTACCTTTTCGATTGATGATCAACGTTCTAAAGAAAAAATCAAACAATTAAATATTGGTCCAGCAACCGAAGCCCTTTTTGAAGAGGAAGATTATAATCGGTTATATCAAAACCTAGAAGATGGATTAGCAAATAGTCTTAAGAAGCTGAAGGATGAAAAAGCAAAAACACAGCTTATGCAAAATATCTCGTATGATTTGGAACAGCTTTCGAATCGTCAAAAGCCTGAACAGCTAAGTAAATATCTATCGTTAGCATATGAGAAGGCTAATAGTATCATAGATTATTTACCTCGTAATAGTATTATTTTTATAGATGAAATTAGTAGAGTTCAGGAAATGAATGATTCTTTAGAGAAGGAAGAAGCGGAGTGGTTTACAAGTCTTTTAAGTGAAGGACAGATCATCCATGGAATTAAGCTATCTCATCAACTTCATGAGATCACCCACCATTCCCAATATCCAATTGTTTACTTATCCTTATTTTTACGACATGTTCCTAATACGAATCCACAAAATATTATCAATGTAACTTGCAAACAAATGCAAAATTTCCACGGCCAAATGAATGTGTTAAAAGGGGAATTGGATCGTTTTCAGAAAGGGAGATATTCTGTTCTCTTTTTAGGTCCGGATAAAGATCGAGTGAAAAAGCTTGAACGGGTGTTAGAGGATTACGGCATTGAAGCCTCTATAATCCAAAATGATCAAGAACTGTTAAAGGGTCATGTCCAAATCTTGCAAGGGAACTTACAAACAGGATTTGAACTCCCACTTCAAAAAATTGCGGTTATAACAGAAGAGGAATTATTTAATAAAAGAACCAAACGGGTTTCAAGACGCCAAAAGTTATCAAATGCTGAACGGATTAAGAGTTACTCTGAATTAAAGGTTGGCGATCATGTTGTTCACGTCAACCATGGAATTGGGAAATATTTAGGAATAGAAACCTTAGAGATTAATGGGGTCCATAAGGATTATCTTCATATTCGTTATCAAGGGAATGATAAGCTCTATGTTCCCGTTGAACAGATTGACCTCGTCCAAAAGTATGTTGGTTCAGAAGGTAAGGAGCCCAAGATTTACAAATTGGGTGGCAGTGATTGGCAGCGTGTAAAGAAAAAAGTACAATCCTCTGTTCAGAATATAGCGGATGATCTGATCAAGCTATATGCGGAAAGAGAAGCGGCTAAAGGATTTGCTTTTTCACCAGATGGAGATATGCAGCGAGAATTTGAGGCCTTCTTCTCTTATCAAGAAACAGAAGACCAGCTTCGTTCGATTTATGAGATTAAAAAAGATATGGAAAGACCTCGTCCAATGGATCGCTTATTATGTGGCGATGTTGGATATGGAAAAACAGAGGTTGCGATTCGCGCAGCATTTAAAGCGGTTTCAGATGGGAAACAGGTGGCTCTTCTTGTGCCAACCACTATACTTGCTCAGCAGCATTATGAAACATTAAGAGAAAGATTTCAGGACTACCCGATCAATATTGGTTTATTAAGTCGTTTTCGAACCAAAAAACAGCAAACCGAAACGATTAATGGGTTAAAAAATGGTTCTGTAGATATTGTTATTGGGACCCATCGTATTCTATCGAAGGACATATCTTATCGAGATTTAGGGCTTTTAATCATTGATGAAGAACAACGCTTCGGCGTCACACATAAAGAAAAAATAAAGAAGTTAAAAACGAATGTCGATGTACTAACCTTAACGGCAACACCAATTCCAAGGACCCTTCATATGTCCATGTTAGGGGTTCGTGATTTATCTGTTATCGAGACACCACCTGAAAATCGTTTTCCAGTACAGACTTACGTGATGGAGTATAACGGCGGTTTAGTCCGGGAAGCGATAGAGAGGGAACTTGCAAGAGATGGGCAGGTTTATTTCCTCTACAATCGAGTTGAGGACATTGAACGAAAAGCGGAAGAAATTTCGATGCTTGTTCCAGATGCAAGAGTGGTCTTTGCTCATGGAAAAATGACGGAGAATGAATTAGAAACTTCTATGCTAACCTTCTTGGAAGGCGAAGCGGATGTCCTCGTAAGTACTACAATTATCGAAACAGGTGTTGATATTCCTAACGTCAATACATTGATCGTTAGCAATGCTGATAAAATGGGGCTTTCACAGCTATATCAATTACGTGGGCGTGTAGGGAGATCTAATCGAGTTGCGTATGCTTACTTCACTTATCAAAAGGATAAGGTATTAACAGAGGTGGCTGAAAAACGCCTTCAAGCCATTAAGGAATTTACTGAGCTCGGATCTGGCTTTAAAATTGCCATGCGGGATTTGTCAATTCGAGGTGCCGGTAATCTCTTAGGGGCTGAGCAGCACGGATTTATTGATTCTGTTGGGTTTGATTTATATTCTCAAATGCTTAAGGATGCTATTGAAGAGCGAAAAGGAGACCATGCGGAGGAAAAACAAGAAACAGTGGAAATTGAATTGCAACTTGATGCTTATATCCCTGATGCTTATATTGCTGATGGCCATCAAAAGATTGAAATGTATAAGCGATTTAGAGGTCTTTCCTCCATGAATGATATGGAGGAATTAGAAACAGAAATGCTTGATCGATTTGGTGAGTATCCTGATCAAGTGGCTCTGTTATTGCAAATTTCTGAACTAAAAATCCATGCCATGCAGGTCGGTATAGAATCGATCAGACAAGTTAAAAATGAAGTCACGATTCTACTATCTGAAAAAGGGACAGCAAAAATAGATGGCGAAAAAATCTTCACGATTACTAGTAAGTACAGTAGAGTAGTAGGCTTAGGAATGGAAGGACAAAAGCTTAAACTAGTTGTTCATACGAGGGGGATGTCCATAAGAGATTGGCTTAATGTTACATTTGAATTATTGCAGCTTCTGATAAAGGCGAAAAAAGAGGAAGAGGAAGCAGTATCTTAAGATTATGAAGTAAAAATTTCCATTTTTGGGATTAATAAGATATAAGAGAAAAATTCATTGAATGTGTATAGAACTTTCCATATGAAAGATACTAATTTCAAATACGGCGATGATTACAAATTGCTTAACTAGAACATCGCCAAATCAATCATCATATGAAAGTGAGGCAACGTTAGATGAAAGCAACTGGTATTGTTCGTCGTATCGATGATTTGGGTCGTGTCGTAATTCCAAAGGAAATTCGTAGAACATTGCGAATCCGTGAAGGGGATCCTTTAGAAATCTTCGTGGATCGCGATGGTGAGGTCATATTAAAGAAATATTCTCCAATTAGCGAGTTAAGTGATTTTGCAAAGGAATATGCAGAGGCCCTTTTTGACAGCCTTGGAAATCCAGTACTAATTTGTGATCGAGATACGTATATAGCCGTTGCTGGCAGCTCAAAAAAGGATTATTTGAATAAAAATATTAGCGAAACCGTAGAAAAAACGATGGAAGATCGGAATTCTGTTCTCATCAATCAGCAGGATGAGGTTTCCTTAGTTGATGGACAGAGTGAATCGATTTCATCTTATACGGCTGGTCCAATTATTGCGAATGGAGATCCGATTGGTGCTGTTATCATTTTCGCCAAGGAGGCAACTCTTGGAGATGTGGAGCAAAAGGCAGTAGAGACAGCAGCAGGATTTTTGGCAAGACAAATGGAATCATAATGGTTTGGGAAGCGAGCATGCTACCCCTCATCAAAGTATGAATAAGAATTATCTAAAAGGGGTGGCCGAAGTGCTGCCTTTTTTATACTGTAAAAAAGTTTAAATTGGCAACAGTCATTTTAATATTTTACGTAGAGGCCCATTTTAGGAGAATAAATGCATGAGGGAAGCTTCCGAGTAACGCTTCTCAGCCGCAAAAGGCGTTTTTTTTCAGAGAACCATGCCTTTGTCTTTACCTGAGGGCTCGCTAATCGGCGAGTTTTCTTTATTTTATGAAAAGGGTCCTGATATCTGTGCTATAATACGGTGGAATCTTTACTCTGGAAGGAGTTGGGCGATAAGCCCTATGAATTATTCGAATCAAGTATTTAAAGGAACCTTCATTTTAACCATCGCAGCCCTTTTAACAAAAATATTAAGTGCTGTTTATCGGGTCCCTTTTCAAAATATAGTAGGGGATGTAGGTTTTTATATTTATCAGCAAGTCTATCCCTTTTATGGTTTTGCTTTGTCTTTGGCAACGTATGGGTTCCCAGTTGTAATTTCTAAGCTGTATATTGAATATGGGAATCATAAGGATCGGACAGAATTAAAAAAACTTATTTTTATTACAGCTCTACTCCTATCTCTATTCGGGTTAGGTATGTTTTTAGTTGTTTTTTTTGGTTCTGATTGGATTGCTTTGCAAATGAAAGATCCGCAGCTTTCCGTTCTCTTAAAAGTGATTGCTTTTATCTTTTTGTCATTTCCCATTGTTTCCCTTTTTAGGGGTGTTTTTCAAGGTGAGGGAAATATGGTGCCGACAGCTGTATCACAAGTGAGTGAACAATTAATCCGGGTCGCGACCATCTTAATCGCCTCTCCTTTGCTTCTCTATCATGGCTATTCCCTTTATGTGGTAGGAGGAGGCGCCTTTTTTGGGTCAATAATCGGAAGTGGCACAGCGGTTATTGTATTACTATCCTTTTGGCTGTATCAGAAAAAGACGTTCAAGATTCATCTTCAATCCATGGTTCGAACCATTCAATTTCATGAGATAAAGGTCATTGGAAAGCTATTATTGATGGAAGGACTCGCTATCTCTATAAGTAGTTTGTTGCTTATCCTCTTGCAATTAGCTGACTCTTTGAATTTATATTCTTTACTTGTTCATGTTGGTATGGAAAAAGAGGCAGCCAAGGAATTGAAGGGAATTTATGATAGGGGTCAGCCATTGATTCAGCTAGGTACGATTTTGGCGACTTCGATGTCCTTGTCTTTAGTTCCAATGATCACAAGTGATAAGCTTGCTAATAAGACAGAGCTATTATTAGATAAGGTGCGTCTCTCTTTAAAAATTAGCATTTTTGTCGGTATTGGCGGGACAGTCGGACTTTATTCTATTATTAAACCAACGAATCTCATGTTATTTGAGAATACTCAAGGTTCTCATGTTTTAGCGATAATTTCATTTTTGATATTATTTGCGTCGATGATTATGACTTTATCGGCGATTTTACAAGGATTAGGGAATGCAATTTTCCCTGCTATTGTGATCGTTAGTGGATTTTTCGTTAAGTATGGTTTCAATATTTTATTTGTTCCGCTTTATCAAACATTAGGTGCAGCGATAGCTTCTGTATTGTCATTTGTATTTATTTTTATCCTATTGTATATTCGGTTGAGCAAATATTTTCAAGATTCATTAATGAATTGGAAATTATATGTTCAGATTGGAGTGGCTGCAGTTTGTATGAAGCTTGTTTTGGATTGTTATCTTTTAGTAACTGATTTTCTCTACCAATTTGGACATGACAGAATGATAGCTCTTGTTCAAGCATTAAGTGCTGTTTGTCTTGGAGGTTGTGTTTTTGTAATCGTTGCCCTTAAGGGAGGTACCTTTAAAGAAGAGGAACTATATTTCTTACCGTTAGGGAGCAAACTGATATGGTTATTGCCAAAACGAAATAGGAGCGAAGAAAAGGAATGAAAAAAATTACAATAGTAGGTCTTGGTGCAGGAGATATTGAACAATTACCCTTAGGTGTCTATCGAGCATTGGTAGGTGCAAATCGGATTTATTTACGCACAAAGGAGCACCCGGTAATAGAAGAGCTTGTGAAAGAAGGGGTTTCGTACCAATCATTTGATGACGTTTATGAGAAACATCAAACATTTGAAGCTGTGTATGAGGAAATCAGTGAGACCTTATTACTTGCAGCAAAGGATGAATCCATTATATATGCTGTACCAGGGCACCCAATAGTTGCGGAGCGGACGGTTCAGTTATTATTGGAACGAGGACCAAAGAGAGGAATTGAGATTGAAATAGGCGGGGGTCAAAGCTTTCTAGATGCCTTATTTCAAGCGGTGATAGTTGATCCGATCGAAGGATTTCAACTTCTTGATGCCACAAGCTTAAAAAGGGATGAAATTCAATTAAAGCAGCATCTCGTCATTGGACAAGTATATGATGGAATGGTAGCATCTGATGTGAAATTAACCCTTATGGAAAAGCTTCCTTATGATTACGATACATATATCGTAACCGCAGCGGGAACAAAACAGGAGGTTGTTAAGAAAATTCCCCTTTATGAGCTGGATCGGGAGGTAGGATTAAATAATTTGACTTCTATCTATATTCCACCAGTTAAAGAAGAGGAGCTTCTATATAGTGAATTTTCTAAGCTTCGCGAGATTATTTCCATCCTGCGTGGACCGGATGGCTGTCCATGGGATAAGAAACAAACCCATGACTCCTTAAAAAAATATTTAATCGAAGAGTGCTATGAACTGATTGAAGCTATTATGGAAAAAGATTTTGACCATATGATTGAGGAATTAGGCGATGTCTTGTTACAGGTCATGCTGCATGCACAGATAGGGGAGGATGAAGGTTATTTTTCCATTGAGGACATCATTAAAGGCTTGTCTGAAAAAATGGTTCGCCGTCATCCGCATGTATTTAGTACGGCAACTGTCAATGACGAAGAGGATGTCTTGAAAAATTGGCAAGAGATAAAAAAAGCTGAAAAAGGTGAGGGAACACCATCGATTCTAATGGATGTAAATTATAGTCTTCCTAATCTTTTACGTGCCAGTGAAATTCAAAGTAAAGCTTCAAAAGTAGGATTTGATTGGAATGAGGTCGAACCTGCGTGGAATAAAGTACTTGAGGAAATGGAAGAGTTTAAGGCTGAGTGGGGAAACAAGGAGCGAAGGCAGCAGCAATTACAGGAATTCGGCGATATTTTATTTGCTCTGGTAAATGTTGCACGATTTATGAAAATCAATCCAGAAGAAGCTTTATTTGCCACAAATCAAAAATTTATTCGGCGGTTTTCTTTTATCGAACAAAAGGTAAATGAAAATGGGAAGGATTTTTCCGATTATACCCTAGAAGAATTGGATCAGTTTTGGGATGAAGCGAAGAGTATAGGAATGTAACCTACTATGATGTTTGATGAAAGCAGGAAGGTGAGTGAAATCCATGCGATTAGATAAATTTTTAAAAGTTTCGAGATTAATTAAGCGCAGAACCTTGGCGAAGGAAGTATCTGACCAAGGGAGAATTGCGATTAATGGTGTACAAGCAAAGGCAAGTTCCAATTTAAAAGTGGGCGATTGTTTAACGATTCGTTTTGGGCAAAAGATTGTTACGGTGAAGGTGGAAAAATTACAAGAAACCTCTAAAAAAGAAGATGCAGCAGAAATGTACTCAATTATTGGGGAAGAAAAGGTTGAGTAATTCCTCTTTTTTATCCCTTTTTATTGATTCTAACTAACAATCAGAAAAAATGGCTTGTTCTAATTATCCCTATTTCCACATAAACATGTACAAAAAGGTGTACAAGGGATAGTGAGGGATAATCATGAGTCAATACTATGATACAAATTCAACAAAAGGTCCAGTTCAAGAGCATGACGTCATTATGAGAGGGAGAAAATTACTTGATATTACAGGTGTTAAACAGGTAGAGAGCTTTGATAATGAAGAATTTCTTCTTGAAACTGTGATGGGTTTTTTGTCCATTAGAGGTCAAAATTTGCAAATGAAAAACCTGGATGTTGATAAAGGAATTGTCTCCATTAAAGGGAAGGTCTTTGAAATTATTTATTTAGATGATCAACATGGGGAGAAAGCTAAAGGCTTTTTTAGCAAATTATTCCGATGACACTTTCGACACAATTCCTTACCATGCTATCCATGATTGGTATGGGCTGCTGTTTCGGTGCAGCGTTGGATACGTATAATCATTTTCTTCAAAGGCCTAAAAGACGGGGCTTGATTGTTTTCTTTAATGACATCCTTTTCTGGACGGTTCAAGGATTAATTATTTTTTATATCTTATTTTTGGTCAATAAAGGTGAATTAAGGTTTTATATTTTCTTAGCCCTATTATGCGGTTTTGCTGCCTATCAAAGTTTTTTTAAACAGCTTTATTTGCATGTACTAAGAATTGTCATCTCAACAATTGTCGTGATTTATCGTTTTATTGTGAAAATATTCCTCAATTTGGTGTATAAACCAATATATTCATTGATAATGGCGGTTATCTCACTTATCATTATTCTAGGAAAGGGTCTTTATACTCTTGTTCGTTTTATAATAAGGACCTTACTATATATAATAAGAATTGCCTTAAAGCCGATAAAATGGCTCTTTCTGTTACTATGGAATAATTTGCCGAAAGGTATTAAAAATTTCGTCGAGAAGTTATATAATAAAGTGGCAGGATTTTTTCTTAAAATAAAGAAAATAATTAAGTAGTAGCACACATTACTTTTATCGTTTTTTTGTAAGGGGGGTGCGTAAATGAGTGCAATTAGGAAACGGAACATTTCCAAAATCCAAACAAACTATGTGAGACAGCAAGAGAAGGAAGAAGCATATACAGCTAAGAGGAAAAAGCGAGTTGTAAGGAGATTATCGGTGTTTTTTGTTTTAGTTGCTATTTTATCATATTTTATGATTTCCTCACTCATTTCGCAATCCTATACGATAGATCGTATGCAATCTCAAAAGGCACAATTAGATAAGGAATTAAAGGATTTAAAAGGTCAAGAGAATGATTTGAAGGAGGAAGTTGTAAAGCTAAATGACGATGAATACATAGCAAAGCTGGCAAGAAAAGATTATTTTTTATCAAAAAAGGGGGAAATTATCTTTAATCTTCCTGAGGATAATGAAAAGGAAAATATATCTGAATAGTTGGCTTATTGACACTCTTTTTTTTCATTCTGTATAATATAGTATAAGTTAATTTTTTATATACCTTTAAGGAGGAACATTTTTTTTATGTCAATTGAAGTAGGCAGCAAGTTACAGGGAAAAGTAACAGGCATTACTAATTTCGGAGCATTTGTGGAGCTGCCGGATGGCTCAACCGGTCTTGTTCACATCAGTGAAGTCGCAGATAATTATGTTAAAGATATTAATGAACATCTTAAAGTTGGGGACCAAGTAGAAGTTAAGGTCATCAATGTTGAAAAGGATGGAAAGATTGGCCTATCAATCAAAAAAGCAAAAGACAGACCGGAAAGACCCGAGAGATCTGAAAGGCCTGAGAGAAGTGGGAGAAGTGATTACAGAGGGAACTCTGGTCGCCCACGCCAGGGTAGAGGAAATGATAGTCGTCCTGTAAAAGAAAACTTCGAGACAAAGATGGCAAGGTTCTTAAAGGATAGTGAAGATCGTCTGTCATCTTTAAAACGCAACACGGAATCAAAACGTGGCGGAAGAGGAGCTAGAAGAGGTTAACTTGCTGCTGATTATTATATAAATAGCGGGTTTATTCAAAAGCAAACCAATAAAGATTGGTTTGCTTTATTTTTTTAAAAAGATTTGAACATTTTGTGAAAATTGTTGAAAAATGTTTTTATGGGAAAAGTGATTAAATCAAGAATTTTCCAATTTTTATCAAATGGAGAAATAGAAAATTTGTTCCCTTTTCGTGGATTAAGGTGAAATGCGTCGAACAAAACTTAATGGCTTGTCCGCAATTTTGACAAACTTTTATCAAACATCCCCTTATAATAATCAGAAATACTACTGAAAAAGGGTGTGTGGTTAAATGGAAAAGGTAGAGAGGAACATGATCGAGCCTCTTGGAGAAGTAGATTTTTCAAGCACAAAGGTAGAGTTGGCTAATAGTATGCAGAGATTTCTATTAAAGCTTGAAACTTTTTTTATTAAAAAAGGGTACATTCTTTTAATCATTGGTTTCTTACTTGGACGGGCTTTAATCTTATCAAAACTTACTCCATTCACTCTCCCATTTTTTGCAGCTGTATATTTTATTAGGAGAGACAAAGCACCTTTGGCATTGATTGGTCTAGTAGCGGGGGCAACTACGTTATCTATGACAGATGCGGTTTCTACTTTTGCCATTTGCCTCATATTTTTGGTCCTATCAAAATTCATGAAAAACTCTACGGAAAAGGAAATGAAGGTCATGCCTTTTATTGTCTTTTCCACAATTCTATTAGGAAAATTAGTAGAACCATTCCTTTTAACCGACCAAATTACTTTATATGATGGCATGATGGCAAGCGTTGAAGCTAGTTTAGGGTTTATTTTGACTTTTATTTTTTTGCAAA
The DNA here is from genome assembly GCF_042263505.1 of Cytobacillus sp. Hz8. Taxonomy (NCBI): domain Bacteria; kingdom Bacillati; phylum Bacillota; class Bacilli; order Caryophanales; family Bacillaceae; genus Cytobacillus; species Cytobacillus sp. Hz8. The sequence continues at coordinate 36,462 of NZ_JBHKFI010000027.1, forward strand.
GCATTCCATTTTTAATGATTAGTAAACGAAAGCAATCGCTGAAAACGGAAGAGATTGTCTGTTTAATCATTATGCTCGCCTCCATTATGACGGGTACGATTGGATGGTCCGTATATGATCTCTCCATAGAACATATTATGTCAAGGTATCTAGTTTTATTATTCTCTTTTGTAGCAGGAGCCACCGTGGGATCAACTGTTGGTGTTGTGACAGGACTCATTTTTAGCCTTGCAAATGTCTCGAGCTTAAACCATATGAGTCTACTTGCATTTTCTGGACTCTTGGGAGGACTTTTAAGAGAGGGGAGGAAGGTTGGTGTATCAATCGGTTTGCTTGTAGCAACTTTATTAATTGGTATGTATGGAGGTGGGAGTGGGGGTTTATTAAAGACAGTGCTTGAATCAACGGCGGCAATTCTCATTTTTTTATTAACTCCTCAAGTGTTTACCTCAAAAATGGCGAAATATATCCCTGGGACGCCAGAATATTCAGCTGAACAGCAGCAATATATGAGAAAAATGCGCGATGTAACCTCACAAAGAGTAGAGCAATTTTCCAACGTTTTTCATGCCCTTTCCAATAGTTTTTCTTCTTTCGATGAGACACTCCATGAATATGACCGAGAAAAGGAATTGGACTATTTCTTAAGCAATGTAACTGCGAAAACATGTCAAAACTGTTTTAAAAAAGAACATTGTTGGTCAAGGAACTTTGATACAACATATGACTATATGCGAGAGATTATTAACGAAATGGATCAACATGATGGAACAATTCCGCATAAGCTGACTAGAGAATGGGACAAGCATTGTACAAAAGCAAAAAAAGTGACAAATGCGATTCATCAAGAGCTTACCTTCTTTCAAGCAAATCAAAAGTTAAAACAACAGGTTAGAGAAAGCAGAAGATTGGTAGCTGATCAATTATTAGGTGTATCTAAGATAATGGGTGATTTTGCAAAGGAAATCCAAAGGGAAAGAGAAAATCATTATAAACAGGAAGAATTAATTTTAGAAGCATTACAGGAATTTGGAGTAGAGATTGAAAACGTAGAAATTTATAATCTCGAACAGGGGAATGTTGATATCGAGATTACGATTCCTTATTACCAGGGCCATGGAGAAAGTGAAAAACTGATTGCTCCAGTCCTTTCAGATATATTAGGAGAAACAATCATTGTAAGCAAGGAGGAATATAACTCGGTACTAGGAGGAGTATGCTGCGCAACTTTTCGATCTGCGAAAGCCTTTACAGTGTTAACTGGGGTTGCGCATGCGGCAAAGGATGGAGGTTTTGTTTCAGGGGATAGCTATTCGATGATTGAACTTGGTGGTGGAAAGTATGCGATTGCTATTAGTGACGGAATGGGCAATGGAGAACGAGCCCATATTGAAAGCAATGAAACTTTGAAGCTTTTGAAGAAAATCATGCAATCGGGAATAGATGAAAAGGTGGCGATTAAATCAGTAAACTCCGTCTTGTCCTTAAGAACAACGGATGAGATCTTTTCGACTCTAGATTTAGCAATGATTGATTTGCAGAATGCTAGTGCGAAATTTTTGAAAATTGGCTCATCCCCCAGCTTTATAAAAAGAGGAAATAAAGTTATTAAGATTCAAGCAGGTAATTTACCGATGGGAATTTTGGAGGAGTTTGAAGTGGATGTAGTTGGAGAGCAGCTAAAAGCTGGAGATGTTTTAATTATGATGAGTGATGGCGTGTTTGAGGGACCAAAGCATGTTGAAAATTATGATTTGTGGATGAAGAGGAAAATTCAGGAGTTAAAAACGGATGATCCTCAAGAAATTGCTGATTTAATTATGGAGGAGGTTATAAGAGGGGGAGCAGGAAATATTGAGGATGATATGACGGTCGTAGTGTCTAAGATTAAACATAATACTCCTAAATGGGCAACCATCCCCATTCATAAATATCATCAAAAAGCGAACTAATTAATTATTTTCAGCAAGAAGCTTTGAAGATATGTATAAATCATCCCTAACACGTCGAAAATGTTAACAATTTACAAATTGGAGGGGAGTAAATGAAAACAGGAACATTAAAGCAAATTTTACTAATCACGGATGGTTGCTCAAATCAAGGAGAGGATCCAGTTGCAATGGCAGCACTTGCGAAGGAACAAGGGATTACTGTGAACGTCATCGGAGTGATGGACCATGATGTCATTGATGATAATGGAATGAATGAAATTGAAGAAATTGCGTTGTCTGGTGGAGGGGTGAGCCAAGTCGTTTTTGCGACTCAACTCTCTCAAACAGTGCAAATGGTGACAAGAAAGGCTATGACGCAAACCCTTCAAGGTGTGGTCAATCGTGAGCTTCAACAAATTCTTGGTGGTTCAAAAACAGTGGAAGACTTGCCTCCTGAAAAAAGAGGGGAGGTAATGGAGGTCGTTGATGAATTAGGGGAAAAGGTGGAATTAGAGGTGTTGATTCTTGTCGATACAAGCGGAAGTATGAAACCTAAATTGTCCACAGTAAAAGAAGCCTTATTAGACCTTTCCCTAAGCTTAAATGCACGTAGTGGCGATAATCGGTTCTCGGTCTTTGTATTTCCCGGGAAAAAGAATGATGTCGAAAAATTGCTGGAATGGACACCAAAGCTTGAATCACTCCGAAGTATTTTCCCTAAATTAACGACCGGTGGTACGACTCCTACAGGTCCAGCTATTCGTGAAGCATTAACCTATTTTAAGAAAAAAAGATCATTAAGGAGCTTGCTATCTCGTGATGATGAACAGTTCTTCGAAGAGTCTGTCTAATATTATTCCTGGAACAATCATTGAAGGAAAATGGCATAAAAATCGATACACCGTTCAAAACGTACTTGGTTCAGGGGCGAATGGGATCGTCTATTTAGTTCAATTTCAGAATAGGCAGGTTGCTTTGAAAATAAGTGATAATGGAATGGCCATAACATCCGAGGTTAATGTTCTGAAATCCTTTCAAAAGGTCCAAGGGTATACCCTCGGGCCTTCTTTGATTGATGTTGATGATTGGGAAAAGGGTGATAAGAAGATTCCTTTCTATGTAATGGAATATATCCATGGTCCGGATTTATTAACCTTTGTGAGGAAAAGAGGTTATGCCTGGACGGGGGTATTAATTTTACAACTGCTTTCAGATTTGGAAAGCATGCATCATAATGGTTGGATTTTTGGGGATTTAAAGCCAGAAAATTTAATTGTAACAGGACCTCCTTCAAAGATTCGATGTATCGATGTTGGTGGAACAACGATACAAGGACGAGCGATAAAGGAGTTTACCGAGTTTTATGATCGCGGTTATTGGGGTATGGGTAGCCGGAAAGCAGAACCTTCTTATGATCTCTTTGCCGTTGGGATGATTATGATAAATACTGCGTACCCGAAACGTTTTTCTAAAACGACAGGTGGGATGAAGCAACTTAAACCATTAATCCAACAGAAGCCAGAATTACAAAAATTCGAAAAAATTCTTATTCAGGCACTAGAGGGTCATTATCAAAGTGCTAAACAGATGAGGGACGACATGCTGGAACTATTTAGTTTCCAATTAGCTGGAAATCAGGAAAGCAAAACACGGCAAAAGATGCGGAACAAGCCAACAAGTGCAAAGGGGACGATGGTAGGGAGAAGAATAAATAAAAAGAAAAGAAGGAAAAAAGGAATTATCGAGTCCTTTATTATTTTGATGATTATTTCATTTTTATATTTTCTCTATATTTACGAGCAAATTTTATAAAAAATGCTCTTCAAATGAAACCTTTTGCCTATTAAATCGTATTACTTGAGATAAAATGCAGGAATCATCAATGCTTCTTTTTATTTTTTATCAATACTGTACTAAGTTTTGATGGATAATAGTGATTAGTGGTAAGCTTAAACCAACCATTATGAAATGGATATAAAAGAAATTAGCCATTAAGGAAGAAGCATATGATTGGAAAAAAAGTTGAGAATTTCTTGCATCAAAAAAAATTTCATATTGAAAATTCTAGAGTATTGGTTGGGGTTTCAGGGGGTCCGGATTCTTTAGCGCTTCTCCATTTATTGTGGAAGAATCAGAAGAAGTGGAATATTGAGATTTTTGCAGCTCATGTTGACCATATGTTTCGAGGGGAGGAGTCTTATGAAGAGGCACTTTTTGTTCAAGAGTTTTGTAAAATAAGAAATATTGCTTTTGAAATGAAACAGGTCGATGTTCCACAATATATGGAACAGACGGGATTAAGTTCGGAGGTTGCAGCAAGAGAATGTCGGTATCAGTTTTTTGCAGAAGTTTTTGTCAACAACAAGATTGATTATCTGGCATTAGGGCATCATGGGGATGACCAGGTAGAAACCATTCTAATGAGATTGACAAGAGGAAGTACAGGAAAGGCAAGGGCTGGTATTCCTTTTGCTCGGACTTTTAATACAGGCTATATTTTCCGCCCCTTTTTGTGTTTGTCCCGAGTAGAGATTGAAGCTTATTGTACCTATTATGAGCTAAACCCTAGAAGAGATCCAAGTAATGATACGCTTGAATATAGTAGAAATCGCTTTAGACATCAAGTTTTACCATTCTTGCATCAGGAAAACCCTCAAGTTCATTTACAATTTGAACGTTTTAGTGACGAGTTGAGTAGTGATGAAGATTTTCTTCAGCAATTATCCATTCAGGAAATGAGTAAGGTAATGAAAGTGCAAGAACAGGGTAAAATAGTGATAGGAATAAAGGATTTTCTAGCATTACCAATGCCTTTACAAAGGAGAGGTATTCAACTAATATTAAAATATCTATATAAGGAAAAACCTGCATCTTTATCCGCTATACATATTGACCAAGTTTTTGTATTAATCACAAATCCACATCCTTCAGGTATATTGGATTTTCCAAATGGATTAAAAATCGTTCGGTCATATGATGAATGCCAATTTCTTTTTGGTCTTCAAGAGGCAGAGCCCTATAGGATTGAAATCTCTAAGACCGGCTCATACCTATTGCCAAATGGAGCTAGATTCGAAATGGTTTATGCTGATGAAGAATGCGATGACAAAGACTTATATACATTAAAATTAAATCTAGAAATTTCCTTGCCCATTATCATTCGATCTAGAGAAAAAGGAGATAGAATGACTCTTAAAGGCATGACCGGGACAAAAAAACTAAAAAACCTTTTTATCGAACAAAAGGTTCCGGTTCAGGAGCGAAATAGCTGGCCTGTTGTAACGGATTATTCGAATCAAATTCTCTGGATTCCAGGATTGAAAAAGGCGAACCATCCTTTTGTGGGGAATTCTAGTAATCGGTACATACGTTTAAAATATATTAAGCATGGATCTTCTAGGGGGGCACAAAGAAATGAAAAATGATATTGAAAAGGTTTTAATCGCGGAAGAGGAAATTCAAGAGAAAATAAAGGTACTAGCTGGGCAATTGACGGATGAGTATCAAGATAAATTCCCATTAGCTATTGGAGTATTAAAGGGTGCAATGCCATTTATGGCTGATTTATTAAAACGGGTAGATTGTTACCTTGAAATGGATTTTATGGATGTATCCAGCTATGGAAATTCAACGGTTTCTTCTGGTGAAGTAAAAATCATCAAGGATTTAGATACTTCAGTTGAAGGTCGTAATTTATTAATTATTGAGGATATTATTGATAGTGGCTTAACTCTTAGCTACTTAGTCGAACTTTTCCGATACAGAAAGGCGAAATCAATTAAAATTGTTACTTTACTGGACAAACCGACTGGAAGAAAGGTTGACATAAAGGCAGATTATGTTGGCTTCCAAGTTCCAGATGCATTTGTTGTTGGTTATGGTTTAGATTATGCTGAAAAATATCGTAATCTTCCATATATCGGGATTTTAAAACCGGAAGTATACAGTGACAACATTTAAAATAAAATAAGTAAGAAGTATTATCAGGCTGTATTTTTTTCAAATAGGATTTGCATTAATTACAAGTGCAATTTCTTGTACTGATATGATTTTCTATGATACTATTTAGTATAGTTTTTGATCGTGGGAGGAGGTAAGGGATGAATCGGATCTTCCGTAATACCATCTTTTATTTATTAATTTTTCTTGTCATCATTGGCGTTGTAAGCTTTTTCAACGGTAACAATGAGCCGACAAAACATATAACATATGATAAATTTATTAGCCATTTGGAAAGTGGAGATGTTAAGTCCATTTCATTGCAGCCTGTACGAGGGGTATACGAGGTACGGGGTGAACTTGAAGGATATGAAAAAGGTGAACAATTTATCACTTATGTGTACGACAATGATTCTTCAATTCAACGAATTGAAAAATTAGCAGAAAAAGCAGAAGTAACTATTAACCCAGCAAAGGAAACAAGCGGATGGGTGACATTTTTCACCTCCATCATTCCTTTTGTTATTATTTTTATCCTTTTCTTCTTCCTTTTAAATCAAGCTCAAGGCGGCGGAAGCCGAGTGATGAATTTTGGAAAAAGCAAAGCGAGACTTTACAACGATGAAAAGAAAAAAGTTCGTTTTAAAGATGTTGCTGGTGCAGATGAAGAAAAACAGGAGCTTGTAGAGGTTGTTGAATTCTTAAAAGATCCACGAAAATTTGCCGAATTAGGAGCTCGTATTCCTAAGGGTGTTTTATTAGTTGGTCCTCCAGGGACAGGTAAAACGTTGCTTGCCCGTGCTGTTGCAGGTGAGGCTGGAGTTCCTTTCTTCTCAATCAGTGGTTCTGACTTTGTTGAAATGTTTGTTGGGGTTGGGGCTTCCCGTGTACGTGATTTATTTGAAACAGCAAAGAAAAATGCCCCATGTATTATTTTCATTGATGAAATTGACGCAGTCGGTCGTCAACGTGGTGCGGGACTCGGAGGAGGACACGATGAACGTGAACAAACTCTTAACCAATTGCTAGTTGAAATGGATGGATTTGGCGCAAATGAAGGGATCATTATTATTGCTGCTACGAACCGTCCAGATATTCTAGACCCTGCGTTATTACGTCCTGGTCGATTTGACAGACAAATTACGGTCGATCGCCCTGATGTCAATGGACGTGAGGCTGTACTTCAGGTTCATGCACGCAATAAGCCGTTGGATGAGCAGGTTAATCTTAAAAATATTGCCATGAGAACCCCAGGTTTCTCAGGAGCTGATTTAGAAAACTTATTAAATGAGGCGGCGTTAGTAGCTGCTCGACAAAATAAGAAGAAAATTGAAATGGAAGATATCGACGAAGCGACGGATCGGGTCATCGCTGGTCCAGCGAAAAAGAGCCGTGTTATTTCCAAAAAGGAAAGAAATATTGTGGCTTTCCACGAAGCTGGACACACAGTTATTGGCTTAATTCTCGATGAAGCAGATATGGTCCATAAGGTTACGATCGTTCCTCGTGGTCAAGCCGGCGGATATGCAGTAATGCTACCAAAAGAAGATCGTTATTTCATGACTAAGCCAGAATTGCTTGATAAGATTACAGGGCTACTGGGTGGCCGTGTTTCTGAAGAAATCGTTTTTGGTGAAGTAAGTACAGGAGCACATAACGATTTCCAAAGAGCAACAGGAATTGCTCGCAAAATGGTTACTGAATATGGTATGAGCGATAAGCTTGGACCATTGCAGTTCGGTCATACTCAAGGTCAAGTATTCCTAGGCCGTGATATTAATAATGAGCAAAATTATTCAGATGCTATTGCATATGAAATTGACTTAGAAATTCAAAGTTTTATCAAAGAATGTTACGAAAAAGCAAGAAAAATTCTGACTGAAAATCGTGACAAACTGGATCTTATTGCGAAGACATTACTTGAAGTGGAAACGTTAAATGCAGAACAAATTAGACATTTAGCTGATTATGGTACAATGCCTCCTGCTTCTGAAAAAGGAAATGTTGAAAATGTCAATAGCGATTCTGATGACGTTAAGGTTAATATCAATAGTAAAAAAGCTGAAGATTTAAATGAGAGCCCAATTGAGGCTTCAGAAGAAATTACTGATGAAACAAATAGTTCCACTAAATCTTCTTCTGATGATGATAAGAGCCTTTAATGGAATGTCATTAAAAGAGATACTCATTGCCGAGTATCTCTTTTCTTATATAGAAATGTTGTTACAATCATGTTAATTCTAATTCGATGATTTTTCACACATATGGTATGATGTTGGCAGTATGATTTGTCTTCATAAAATCAAAAAAGTGGTGAGAATAAATGATCTTTGTTTTTGATATTGGAAATACTAATATTGTACTTGGTGTTTATAAAGGAGAAGAGCTTATCCATCATTGGCGGATCGAAACGAATCGCCATAAAACAGAAGATGAATATGGAATGATTATTCGGTCTCTATTTGAGCATGGAAACCTAACTTTTGAAGATATTGATGGTATTATTATTTCATCAGTGGTTCCTCCTATCATGTTTGCGATTGAAAGAATGTGTGAAAAATACTTCCATATAAAACCGCTAATTGTTGGCCCAGGAATAAAAACAGGTTTAAATATAAAATATGAAAATCCAAGAGAGGTTGGGGCCGATCGTATCGTGAATGCTGTGGCGGCTATTCATGAATATGGCAGTCCATTGATTATTGTCGATTTTGGTACAGCGACAACTTATTGTTATGTAAATGAAGAAAAACAATATATGGGTGGAGCGATTGCCCCAGGAATCAATATTTCAACTGAGGCTTTATATTCAAGAGCAGCAAAGCTTCCTCGGATTGAAATAGCAAGGCCGGATCATATTGTTGGAAAGAATACAGTCTCTGCCATGCAGTCTGGAATTCTTTACGGTTATGTTGGACAGGTTGAAGGAATTGTTAAACGAATGAAGGTGCAAAGTAGGGAGAAGCCGATGGTGGTGGCAACAGGTGGCTTAGCAAATCTTATTGCTCATGAGTCTGATGTCATTGATGTGGTAGACCCACTACTAACATTAAAGGGATTAAAACTAATTTATAAACGGAACAAAGAGAATATGAAGCATTAATTTGAAGAATAAAAGGAGAAATTGAATGAGCGATTATTTAGTTAAAGCCATAGCATATAATGGTCAGGTTCGTGCATATGCGGTTCGTAGCACCGAAACAATTGGAGAAGCTCAAAGACGCCATTATACTTGGCCAACGGCTTCAGCTGCACTGGGAAGAGCGATGTCAGCCACTGTGATGATGGGGGCCATGCTACAAGGTGAGGATAAATTAACGGTCAAAATTGAAGGTGGAGGTCCTATTGGGGCAATTTTGGTCGATAGTAACGCCAAAGGAGAGGTTAGAGGGTATGTGACTAACCCACAAACACATTTTGATCTAAATGAGCACGGTAAATTAGATGTAAGAAGAGCTGTCGGAACCTCCGGCATGTTATCAGTCGTTAAAGATATTGGGTTAAGGGATTACTTTACAGGTCAGGTACCAATTGTATCTGGTGAATTGGGGGAAGACTTCACTTATTATTTTGTGACATCTGAACAGGTCCCTTCTTCTGTTGGTGTTGGAGTTTTGGTTAATCCGGATAATAGTATTTTAGCTGCAGGAGGATTTATTATTCAATTAATGCCAGGAACAGAGGATGAAACGATTACGGAAATTGAAAATCATTTGAAAACTATACCACCTGTTTCTAAATTAATTGAAAAAGGGTTAACCCCTGAAGAACTACTTTTTGAGCTTTTAGGAAAAGAAAATGTAAAAATATTAGAGAAAATGCCAGTGGCCTTTAGTTGTACCTGTTCAAAAGAACGTTTTGCTAATGCCATTATTAGTCTTGGGAAAGACGAGATTGAGGATATGATTGAAGAGGATGGCAAGGCAGAGGCACAGTGCCATTTTTGTAATGAAATTTATCATTTCACAAAAGAAGAATTGGAACAACTAAAAGAAGAAGCAAAAGGGAATTAAAGTGAATTAGATTCCTTTTGAGAGTTAATCTTTATGGAGTTTGGTTTTTGATAATGCGAAAACTTATCAGAAGCAAACTCCATTTATTTTTATACTTAAAGAAAGTATAAATTGGCAGCTGTGATGAAAATTCAACGTAGAGGCCAATTTTAGGAATAAAGTATAAGTGCACAAAGGGAGGCTTCCGAGAGAGCTTCGCAGCCGAAAAAAGTGTTTTTCTTTTTTCGGTGAACTACGCCTCTGCCTTCGCCTCTGCCTTCGCCTGAAGGCTTGCCAATCGGCGAGTTTTCTTTATGTGAAGGTGTTTGAGGATCTCCTTTGAATCATTGGAGGGAAAAATATTTTTCAGAAAAGTTAATAAATCTTGGGTAAATGAATTGACTTATAAACCAATACTTGATAAATTTTAATTAAACCAATAAATTTAGTCGGAATAAAGAGGAGTGAATGGAATTGGCACAAGTAGCAAATTCAGTATTAGAATTGATTGGTCAAACTCCAATCGTAAAGTTAAATCGTGTAGTAGATGAGGATATTGCAGATGTCTATTTGAAATTAGAGTATATGAATCCAGGGAGTAGCGTGAAAGACAGAATTGCCTTAGCGATGATTGAAGCAGCTGAAGAAAGTGGAGATTTAAAACCTGGAGATACTATTATTGAACCAACAAGTGGAAATACTGGGATTGGACTAGCTATGGTTGCTGCTGCAAAGGGTTACAAAGCTATTCTTGTAATGCCAGAGACCATGAGTATAGAACGTCGCAATTTACTTCGTGCCTATGGCGCAGAGCTTGTTCTAACTCCAGGACCTGAAGGAATGGGTGGAGCAATTCGTAAAGCAGAGGAACTAGCGAAAGAACATGGCTATTTTGTACCTCAACAATTCGAAAATCTATCAAATCCTGAAGTTCATAGAAGAACAACAGGAAAAGAAATTGTTGAGCAACTTGATCAATTGGATGCGTTTATTGCAGGAATCGGAACTGGCGGTACGATTACAGGTGTTGGTCAAGTATTAAAAGAGAATTTTAAAGGAATTAAGATTTATGCGGTTGAACCAAAGGATTCACCAGTTCTTTCTGGAGGAAAGCCAGGTCCACATAAAATTCAAGGTATCGGTGCTGGCTTTGTTCCTAAAGTATTAGATACTGATGTATATGATGAAATTATCCAAGTTGGAACGGATGATGCTTTTGAATATGCTCGTCGTGCAGCTAAAGAAGAAGGGATTCTAGGAGGAATATCTTCCGGTGCCGCTATCTATGCTGCTATTCAAGTTGCTAAGAAACTTGGAAAAGGAAAGAAAGTCCTTGCGATTCTCCCAAGTAATGGTGAAAGATATTTAAGTACGCCTTTGTATCATTTTGATGAAGAATAAATTAATCCTTTTGAGCAACAGTCTTTTGGACTGTTGCTTTTTTTTTGTTTAAGTAAGACAATAACTTCTAGAAACTTTTAAAAATGCTATTACCTCATGATCTATTTGATTTTTAATCATAAAATATGAAACCGTGTAAATCATCATGTATGATAAAAAGGGGTTTTCATCTTTTGGTATATAAAAAAGAAGATAAAGTGGGAGGAACGGCAATGTTAAAAAAGCGAGATGAGACCATTCCATGTGGTCCTTATACATTGGATTATGGGAAGAAAACTCTGATTATGGGTATTTTAAATGTCACCCCTGACTCATTTTCGGATGGAGGGAAATATAATCGTTTGGATATGGCAGTCAGGCATGCGTTAGAAATGGTTGAGCAAGGGGCTGATATCATTGATATCGGGGGAGAGTCTACAAGACCAGGATATGAGATGATTTCAGATGAAGAAGAAATTGAACGGGTGGTCCCGGTAATAAAGGCAGTTTCTGAGGCCGTTCATGTCCCTATTTCAATTGATACGTATAAAGCGAAAGTTGCCAAAGAGGCACTCACGGCAGGAGCTCATATCATAAATGATATATGGGGAGCGAAGGCGGATCCGAATATGTCATCAGTAGCTGCTGAGTTTGATGTTCCGATTATCTTAATGCATAATCGCCATAATCGAGATTACCATGTGTTTATCAGAGATGTTTTCTATGATTTATATGAGAGTATTCGACTAGCGAAACAGGCTGGCGTAAAGGATGATCGAATTATATTAGATCCAGGAATTGGATTTGCAAAGGACTTAAATGAAAATCTTGAGATGATGAGAAATTTAGATAAATTAGTGTCATTAGGATATCCAGTCCTACTAGGAACATCCAGAAAAAGAATGATTGGAACTGTGTTGGATTTGCCTGTTGATGAGAGAATGGAAGGGACAGGAGCGACGGTATGTTTCGGCATTCAACAAGGTTGTCAAATCATTCGAATTCATGATGTAAAGGAAATGAGCAGAATGGCCAAAATGATGGATGCGATGATGGGTAAGGGTGATTACGTTGGATAAAATTTATGTGAATCGGATGCAATTTTATGGCTATCATGGAGTTTTTCCAGAAGAAACACGATTAGGTCAGCGCTTTATCATAGATTTAATGGTGGAAGTCGATTTGCGTAAGGCAGGGGAGAACGATCTTTTAGCTGACTCTGTTAACTATGGTGATTTATATCAATTAAGTCAAGATATCGTCGAAGGTAAACCATTTAAGTTAATTGAAGCTGTTGCTGAAAAAATATCTTCCGTAGTTTTAGAGAGATATCCTTCGGTTTATGCAGTTACAGTTAAGGTGACTAAGCCCGATCCTCCCATTCCTGGACATTATGATTCTGTTGCTATTGAGATTACAAGGAGTAGATAATCATTGGATAATCAAGCATATATTGCACTTGGCTCAAATATTGGGAATCGCTTTCTTTATTTAAGTCAAGCTATTCAGGAGCTAGCGAAACGGAAGGAAGTAGTGTTAGAAAATACTTCGTCTGTTTATGAAACTGATCCAGTGGGGTATGAAGATCAGGATCCATTCTTAAATATGGTAATTAAAGTCAGCACCAGTTTAAAACCGATGGATTTATTAATGGTTTGCCAAGAAATCGAGAAAAATCTTGGGAGAAAAAGGGAAATTCGTTGGGGTCCTAGAACATTAGACCTTGACATTCTCTTGTATAATCAAGAAAATATTGAATCAGAGAACCTAATGATTCCTCATCCTCGGATGACAGAACGCGCTTTTGTCATGATACCTCTTTTAGAAATCAATCCAGACATCCATGTACCGAAGATGAATCAATCATTGAAAGATTTATGGAATGATCAAGTTATATCGAATAAAGAAGGGGTACGAAAATGGAAGCAGAAAAATGGGGAAGGCGTATTCGCGCTTTTCGCAAATTAAAGGGGTATACGCAGGAAAGCTTTGCAAAAGAGCTCGGTGTCTCAGTATCTATTTTGGGAGAGGTAGAACGAGGTAATCGAATGCCAACAACTGAATTAATTGAGCAGATTGCGCATTTATTAAATATTAGTAAAGAAGATTTAACTCCACCTAATGAAAAAGAGTGATAAAGATTTCCAAAATTAAAGGAGGTAACCAATGCTTAAAATTGGAGATATTCAGATGAAAAACCCTGTCGTGTTAGCACCAATGGCGGGAGTATGTAATTCGGCTTTCCGTTTAACGGTTAAAGAATTTGGCGCTGGATTAGTTTGCGCCGAAATGGTAAGCGATAAAGGGATTATTTATAAAAACGAAAAAACCATGAATATGTTGTATATAGATGAAGGAGAAAAACCATTAAGTTTACAAATATTTGGTGGTGAAAGAGAATCCCTTGTGGAAGCAGCAAAATTTGTCGACAAGAATTCAAATGCTGATATTATTGATATCAATATGGGATGTCCTGTACCGAAAATTACAAAATGTGATGCTGGGGCAAAATGGCTTCTTGATCCAGATAAAATCTATGAAATGGTATCAGCTGTAGTGGATGTCGTAGATAAGCCAGTTACGGTAAAAATGCGTATGGGCTGGGATGAAGATCATATTTATGCCATTCGAAATGCTCAAGCGGTAGAAAGAGCAGGAGGACAAGCGGTATCCTTACATGGCAGAACTCGTGTACAAATGTATGAAGGAAAAGCAAACTGGGATATTATTCGTGAAGTGAAACAAGCGGTGCATATTCCGATTATCGGAAATGGGGATGTTCAAACTCCTCAGGATGCCAAACGCATGCTCGAAGAAACAGGTTGTGATGGAGTGATGATTGGACGCGCTGCTTTAGGGAACCCATGGATGATTTATCGGACTGTGAAATATTTAGAAACGGGCGAATTAATGGGAGAACCGTCTGTTCGTGAAAAAATTAATGTATGTATTCTTCATTTGGATCGTTTGATTGCCTTGAAAAATGAAAATGTTGCTATTAGAGAAATGCGTAAACATGCTGCATGGTATTTGAAAGGACTTCGTGGTAATGCTAAGGCTCGAAATGCAATAAATGAATGTAATACAAGAGAAGAACTTGTGACACTGCTAAATGCACTAGTTATTGAATCAGAGGAAATGGAACAACAGAGATCTCAGGCTATCTAAGGTTTGACTTATGGCAAATCTTTCATTATAATTCATTCATGTGAAAAACTGCCAGAAATCCAATGGCAGTTTTTTTCGATTATAAACATTTATGATGTCTGTTATGAATAAATTGTGTAAAATATTATGGTATGTACTATTTTATCCCACTCTTAACGGACAGTAAGACTCCCACTTCAAGATTCTGAGAATACGAAGAAGATAAGTGGGAGATCAACTGTCCGTAAAGGTCCGATAAGTGAAATAAGATTTTTCTTTGGGCTTCAGCCCTTAGAAAAATCAATCAGGCTCTGCGTGACTAACCATCAGTGGGGATGAATGAAAACCCCCACTGATGGAAGTTTCACTTTATGAAATCGCATTAATGCGTCCTACATAAGAAGATGTAATGGAGATGATTGTGTTGAGTAACGAGGAATTAAATGATTTATTAATGGTTAGGCGGGAAAAACTTAATGCTTTACGAGAAAAAGGATTAGATCCTTTCGGAAAACGTTTCGAGCGTACTAATCTTGCTCAAGAATTAATTAATCAATACGGAGAGTTAGAAAACGAAGCTATCGAAGAGCAAAATGTGTCTGTCGCTATTGCTGGTCGTGTCATGACAAAACGTGGCAAAGGAAAAGCTGGTTTTGCTCATATTCAAGATTTATCAGGGCAAATTCAAATTTATGTGCGAAAAGATGCCGTTGGTGATGATCAATATGAGATTTTTAAAGAAGTTGATTTAGGTGATATCGTTGGACTTAGAGGTACTGTTTTTAAAACAAAAGTAGGAGAACTTTCTGTGAAGGTTCACGATTTTGTTTTATTAACGAAATCACTTCGTCCTCTTCCTGATAAATTCCACGGATTAAAGGATGTAGAACAACGTTATCGTCAACGTTATCTTGATTTAATTATGAGCCAAGAGAGTAAAAAAACCTTTATCACTCGTAGTAAAATTATTCAATCAATGAGACGTTATCTTGATAATCATGGTTATCTAGAAGTAGAAACACCTATGATGCATTCTATTGCGGGAGGAGCATCTGCAAGACCGTTTATCACCCATCACAATGCATTAGACATGCAATTATATATGCGTATCGCAATTGAATTGCATTTAAAGAGATTGATTGTAGGTGGACTAGAGAAGGTATATGAAATCGGCCGTGTTTTCCGTAATGAAGGGGTATCAACAAGACATAACCCTGAATTCACCATGATTGAGCTATATGAAGCTTATGCTGATTTCCGTGATATTATGAGCTTAACTGAAAATCTTATTGCTCATATTGCCCAAGAAGTACTAGGTTCAACAAAGATCCAATACGGTGAATATGAAGTTGAGTTGAAACCTGAATGGAAGAGACTTCACATGGTTGATGCTATTAAGGAATATACTGGCGTTGATTTCTGGAAAGAAATGAGTACGGAAGAAGCTCGTCAGCTTGCCAAGGAAAACGGCGTTGAAATTAACGATAATATGCAATATGGACATATCGTAAACGAATTCTTTGAACAAAAAGTAGAAGAAAAGCTTATTCAACCTACTTTTATTTATGGGCATCCAGTGGATGTTTCTCCACTTGCTAAGAAAAATGACGAGGATCCTCGCTTTACAGATCGTTTTGAGCTATTTATCGTTGCTCGTGAGCACGCTAATGCATTCACAGAGTTAAATGACCCAATTGACCAAAAGGAACGCTTTGAGGCTCAATTAAAAGAGAGAGAGCAAGGTAATGATGAGGCTCATATGATGGATACTGACTACATTGAGGCTCTTGAATATGGGCTTCCACCTACCGGGGGCCTAGGTATCGGCGTTGACCGTTTAGTTATGCTATTAACCAATTCACCGTCTATTAGAGATGTATTATTATTCCCATTAATGCGCCATAAATAAGTATTTGTGAAAAAAGCAGGCTTTTTTTGAACTGCACCCCAATTGTTAGACACTATCTAACAATTGGAGGTGCAGTTTTTATATGACTAAATATACAAGTGATATAAAATTAAATATTATTCAAGGCTATAACCCGAAAGTAATTTCTCAAAA